>CAZRNL010000510.1:0-2370 GCA_964601395.1 uncultured Silicimonas sp.
CCCCCACCAGCGCGATCACCGACACGGCCCAGCGGAAAACGACCGGATCGACGCGCGCCAGCACCCAGAGCCCGACCGGCACCGCCAGCAAAGCCCCGAGACCGAGGCGGAGGACATCGCCAGGATGCCCTTCGCGCAAAGCACGCGGGACGTGAATGAGAGGGCCGACGAGGTCCATCAGGATCAGCGTGGTCAACGCCGCGAAAGGAGACAGAAACTGGGCGGCAACCGGCAGATAGACCAACGCCGTTCCAAATCCCGAAAAGCCCCTGACAATCCCGGCCAGGATTGCCGCGGATACCAAATAGTACAGGCCGGGGGTTTGAAGCGCCCCGACCAGGACGTCAGGCATCTACGTTGCCGAAGTTCGTTCCGGCGCCTCCGCCGTCGCTTGGCTTCGATCCGTCGCGCGACACACCGAGAAAAAGGACCACGTTCTTTGCAATATAGACAGAGGAATAGGTGCCGACGATGATGCCCCAGGTGATCGCGAAGATGAACCCGCGGATCACGTCGCCGCCAAGCACCAGAAGGGCGATCAGCGCCAGGAGAGTGGTGCCCGAGGTCATCAATGTCCGGCTGAGCGTTTCGTTGACAGATATGTTCATCACGTCGCGCAGGGGCGTCGTCTTATACTTGCGAAGGTTCTCGCGCAGCCGGTCGAAGATCACAACCGTGTCGTTGATCGAATAGCCGATGATCGTCAGAATGGCCGCAATGGTGGCCAGATCGAACCGGATCTGCAGCAAACTGAAAATGCCGATGGTCAAGACGACATCATGGATAAGCGCTGCTACGGCGCCGAGGGCGAACTGCCATTCGAACCGCAACCAGATATAGACAAGTATCGCGCCGACAGCGGCGAGGACCGCCAGGATTGCGGTCTGGATCAGCTCGCCTGAAACCTTTGGTCCCACACTCTCGACCGAAGTGAAGTTGACGGTCGGATCAATAATCTGGATCGCGGCCTCGACATTGGCCACGACTTCCCCGGTGATCGCTTCCTCGCCTTCCTGCGCTTCGATCCGGATCATGGCAACGTACTGATCATCGCGGAACGACGGGTCGAAAACCTCGGTGATCGAGACCTGCCCCAGGTTCAGCGGATCGACAGCCCCCCGGTATGCACCGACATCAATGGCTTGGGTCGATTCCGTCCGGATCGTCGTGCCGCCGCGGAAGTCGATGCCGTAGTTCAGACCGAGCGACAGCCAGACGATCAGCGACAGGATCACCGCGACAACCGAGGCACCGAACGTTGCTCTCGCCCAACGGAAAAAATCTATGTTGGTGACTTCGGGGACAAGTCTCAGGCGCATGGTTTCAAACCTCGATTGTCCGGGGGCGTTTGCGCTCGAACCAGAGAACTATGAAGAGCCTGGTCACGAAAATCGCTGTGAAGACCGAGGTCAGAATCCCGATCCCCAGCGTTACCGAGAATCCGCGGACCGGACCGGAGCCGAGCACGAACAGGATGGTCGCAATGATGAATGTGGTGATGTTGGCGTCGATGATGGCCGACAGCGCCCGCTCATACCCGAGTTCGATGGCGCGCGCAGGTCCCTTCGATGTCTTAAGTTCCTCGCGGATCCGCTCGAAGACCAGCACGTTGGCATCGACCGCCATGCCGATGGTCAGCACGATACCGGCGATGCCGGGCAATGTCAGCGTCGCCCCGATGGCCGACAGGACACCGAAGATCAGAGCGACGTTCAGCATCAGCGCAAGGTTCGCAAAGACCCCGAACAGGCCATAGGACAGAACCATGAAGATCAGGACACCGATGAAGGCCACGATGCACGCGATGCGGCCGGCGTCGATGCTGTCCTGACCAAGTTCCGGCCCGATCGTGCGTTCCTCGAGAAATGTCAGTTCCGCCGGCAAAGCGCCTGCGCGCAACAGCACGGCAAGCTGCGTCGACGATTCGACGGTGAAATTCCCGGTGATCTGACCCGATCCACCGGTGATAGGTTCGCGGATCTGCGGCGCGGTGATGACCCGGTCGTCAAGCACGGTGGCGAACAGCGCGCCCACGTTCTCGGAGGTATACTGACCGAAAATACGCGCGCCCGACGGGTTGAAGCGGAAACTGACGGCGGGCCGTCCGTTCTGGTCGAAGGTTGGCTGGGCGTCGACAAGATCCTCTCCCGAGAGGACGGCCGCCTGTTCAACGATATAGTACTCGCTTTCGACATCGAGATCCTGGATCAGCAGGTTGCCCGGACCGGGGTTTGCGGCAGGATCGCTTGAGCGTCCGACGACCGGATGAAAGGTCAGGCGTGCCGTCGTTCCGATCAGATCCTTGAGTTCCGACGCCGACCCAATTCCCGGCACCTGGATCAGGATGCGGTTCTCGCCCTGCCGCTGGAT
>CAZRNL010000511.1:0-2362 GCA_964601395.1 uncultured Silicimonas sp.
CCCCGCCGGTGGTCGTGTGGCAAAGCCAGGTGTCGTCATCGAGACGCGCCACCACGCCGTCATCGGTCAGAAATCCGTTCTCGGTGCACATCAGACCGTAGCGGCATTTGCCTACCGGCAGCGTGCTCATCATGTTGGTGTAGAGCATGTCGAGGAAACGGCCCGCATCCGGCCCCTTTACGACCAGCTTTCCGAGTGTCGAGGCATCGAGCAGACCGACGGAACTGCGGGTGGCATTCACTTCGCGCATTACTGCGGCATGCACGCTCTCACCCTCCTTAGGGAAGGCATAGGGTCGACGCCAGTGACCGACCGGCTCCCAACGGGCGCCGTTCGCCTCGTGCCAGTCGTGGATCGGGGTACGACGGACCGGCTGGAAAAGATCGCCTCGCGCTTCGCCGCCGATAGAGCCCATGCTGATCGGAGTGTAGGGCGGACGGAATGTCGTGGTGCCGACCTTGGGGATATCCTCGCCCAGTTGTCCGGCGAGAATGGCCAGGCCGTTGATGTTGGACAGCTTGCCCTGATCCGTCGCCATGCCAAGCGTCGTATAGCGCTTGGCATGCTCGACACTCTCAAATCCTTCGCGCGCGGCCAGCTCCACATCCGTGACTTTAACGTCGTTCTGATAGTCCAGCCACGCCTTCGACTTAAGCTCGTACGGCGCATTCGTCGGCATGATCCAGACCGGCGTCATTGGCTGCGGCGTTTCCGGCGCAGCCACGGGCGCTGTTCCTGATTTCTTCGTCTGTCCAATCGCTTCCGCTGCATCTCTGCCAGCATTGTATGCGTCGAAAAGGCCATCCGCCGTGCCCATCGCACCGCTGGCGATCCCGGCAGTGCGGACGAAAGGCAGACCATCCGCGCCGGTCGGCGCGCGCGCGGGGTCAGGTCGGAAATGCGCCTCGACTTCGTTCCAGACCAGCTTGCCGCCGCAATGGGACCAAAGATGAACGACCGGAGACCAGCCACCCGACATCGCGACGCAATCGGCCTCTACTTCTTCGATGACGTCGCCCGCGCCCGAATGCTCGCAGATATGGACGGTCTCGACCTTGCCCTTGCCGGCAACCTTTGCGATTCCTCGCCCCGGTGTCACACGGATACCAGCGGCCCGCGCCGCGTCGGCGAGCGGACCTTTCGCCTCGGAGCGTGCATCCACGATCACCGGCACATCCAGCCCCACCTGTTTCAGGACGAGAGCGGTTCGGTAAGCGTCGTCGTTGTTGGTGACAATCACGGTCTTGCGGCCCGGTGCGACCGCGTAGTCCACAACGTAGTCCCGGACCGCGCCGGCCAGCATGACGCCGGGCAGATCGTTTCCGGCGAAGGACAGCGGCCGTTCGATGGCACCTGTGGCGGCGACGATCTGGCGTGCTCGCACTTTCCAGAAACGATGACGCGGCAGACTGTAATCCGGCGCGTGATCTGTCAGGCGCTCATGAATCAGCGCATAACCGTGGTCATAGACACCGACGCCCATCGCGCGGGTCCGGATCCTGACATTGGGCATTTCTTCGAGCGACGTCACGGCAGCGGCGACCCAGTCGTCAACCGGCTGACCGTCGATATCGTCCCCGTCCACCGGCGCGCGCCCGCCCCAATGGCCCGTCTGCTCGACCAACAGCACCTCGGCCCCGGCATCGGCGGCCGCCTTCGCGGCGGTCAGGCCCGCGATTCCCCCACCGATCACAAGAACATCCACGGTGACGTGAAAGTATTCGTAGCGGTCGGCGTCCCGGTGCCGCGGCGCCTTGCCCAAGCCTGCCGACTGGCGGATGAATGGCTCATAGACGTGTTTCCAGAAGGCGCGCGGCCAGAGGAACATCTTGTAGTAGAACCCGGCGGGGAGGAAACGCGACAGGCGCGCGTTGATCTCGCCCACGTCGAACTCAAGGCTCGGCCAGTGGTTCTGGCTTTCGGCCGTCAACCCGTCGTAAAGCTCGGTCGTCGTGGCACGCGCGTTCGGCTCGAAGGTCTTGTCACGTCCGAGGTTGACCAGCGCGTTCGGCTCTTCCGGCCCGTTCGTGACGATGCCGCGAGGCCGGTGATACTTGAACGACCGCCCGACCAGCGACTGGCCATTGCCCAGAAGCGCCGAGGCCAGGGTGTCGCCCTGGTATCCGCGCATCTGACGACCGTTGAACGTGAAGGATTGCGACTGGCTTCTGTCGATCAGCCGCCCGCCGTGCGAAAGTCGCTGGCTCATGCGTAGTCCCTCCACGACCAGCCAGGTCGTTTTGTACGGATCTTCGCCCGCAATTCCTCGGGCGGTTCGGTCACCTGAGCCGGATAGGTTTCAAATACCTCCAGCGTTGTCGTGTCCCGCTCGATGCGCTGAATCTCGGACACCAGCGCATCC
>CAZRNL010000512.1:0-2361 GCA_964601395.1 uncultured Silicimonas sp.
AAGGGACGCCGGCATAGGGATAAGGCCCGGTCGACAGTTCCGAGGTCAGCATGGCCAAATCAGCCGCAGACCTCTCCAGCCACGCGTCGAAGGCTGGGCGCGAGCTTGCGATGCGCTGGGTTCTTTCGATACGACGTGCAAATCGCGCAGCCATGGACTTGCGCGCATCCTCTCGCGACGGCGGAACGGCGTCGACGTCCGTTGCGCCGTGCCGCGCAACGTGGTCGGTCTCGTCCGCGTCTTCCAGCGACGATTTCTCATCAACCCGAACGACGCATTCGACGATCTGCTCTCCCTTCGACGGAATCAGCAGCACGAGTCTTGCTCGACCGGATTCGAACTGCGGCTTCGGATCGATCCGAACGCTGGTGCTCAGATACCGCCCGTCTGTCGTCGCATATCCGAACCGTATGCTGCCATCGCTGAATTCCGGCGGCTGCAATTCGCCGCGCACGGGTCGCAAAGCGCCGCGCACCTCGAAGAGGTCGCGAAAATCACTCCAGACATCGAGGGCAAAATCCAGCTCCACGGTCGAAAGGGAGTGATTTCTGATCACCATTCGGTCGTAGAGACCGTCACCGAGGAAGCGGTCGAGCTGCATGTGCAACGAAAAGGCGGGGACATCCGTGCCTCGGCTGTCGACCAATTCGGTGTTGGCCAGGTCACTTCGAAAGCCCGCGTCGGACGGAAGAGCATAATGCCCCATTTCGGTCAGCAGCGTTCCGTTGAGATACCACACCAGACGCGACAGATAGCGGGTGTCGCGGAAGAACAGTCCGTCTTTCGACCTCGCCTCGCTAGGCCCGGTATTCGGCGCGTTGATGGCTCCGCTCTGGGAAAACAGAGCGAAAAGATCGCCATCCTTCAGGACGTGAAAGTTGTGACGCGTGTCGGGGCCGAAGACGTTCGGTGTGAACTCCTCGTCAGCGATTGGCGGGTGAAGAAGGGATCGGTCAGTCGCCATGTTGCCCTGAAGGGACCGGGGTTCCGGGTCCGGTCTGAGATGGGAAAGTGTAGTGTCGTCTCGAAACCAGCGAGGGGTTGAGTCTTTGCTTCAAGGTTTTGCCCACCCGTTTGGAAAGCACGCGGTTTGCCCGCAGGCGGCCGTACAGATCGACATAGCGCCGCGCCATCAGATGGTCCGAGGAGCGGTCCTCGAAATAGGCGCGTATCTGAGCGCGATCGTAACTTTCCACTTCATGAATAGCGTCAACGGCCTGATCGATCGTCTCGACAATCCGTCCGGTCACGCCGTCCTTCAGGACTTCCGGCACCGCTCCCCATGGCGAGGCGACAACTGGCGTCCCGCATGCCATGGCTTCGATCATGACAAGGCCGAACGGTTCCGGCCACCGGATCGGGAAGAGCAGTGCAGAGGCATCCCCAAGGAAGCGCGACTTCTCGCTGTCGTTTATCTCACCGACATACTCGATCTGGTCGCCATCGACTTTGGGTTTGATGACTTCTTCCCAGTACGGACGGTCGAAGCTGTTGATGCGCGCGGCGATCTTCAGGCGCGCACCGGCGCGCTGCGCGATCTCGATAGCCGTGTCGATCCCCTTGTCCTTGTTGATGCGGCCCAGAAACGCCAGGTAGGGCCGGGACTTCGAAGATCTTGAAGACGGCAGGAATCGATAGCGGTCCAGCGGGTATCCGTGAGGCACGGTCGCCATCCAGTTGGCGTCAGGCAGCGGCGTGCGTTGTGCATCCGAAATGGAAACCAGTGGAAACCGATAGTACCGACGGAAGAAGTCCTTGTGTCCGATAAAGTCGAGGCGCGAATGGCAAGTCGTCAACGTCTGCCCGGCCATATCCTCGAAGTAGGGAAAATGAAGAAACTCCGTATGAAAATGCAGCACGTCGAACCGCTCTGCCATCTGCCGGACACGATCAAGCATAAGTAGATGATCCGGTATCGCTGACGATGGCCGCTCGTCCGTCAGGATAGACCTGTCACGGCACACAATCAGTTCGGCGTTCACCCGGCTTTCCGACGTTGCGAAGACGGTAACGTGATGTCCCGCACCGGTAAGGGCATTCGCGAGGGAAGCCACGACACGCTCGATCCCGCCATATGCGACAGGCGGTACGGATTCCATGAGTGGTGAAACGAGTGCAATTCGCATAGGTGCCCCTACCTCTTTGCGAATTGAAACTCGGCAACGTCGTATACGGTTCCACTCTCGCTCGCAAAGTTGCGGCACGGAACAAGGTTCAGATCAGGCTATCCTCATTCTACGGAAATCCGACCATATGCCCGCGCAACACACGCCCTTCGAAGCCACTGGCCGCATGCCGGACCGGCCACAGAACTTGTCTTGAGACTTCGGGAGAATGGTGCGGTCGAGAAGACTCGAACTT
>CAZRNL010000513.1:0-2348 GCA_964601395.1 uncultured Silicimonas sp.
CGATCACGACCTGCAGACCCTTGACGGCGCAGAACGCATAGACCGCGCCCCAGTAGCCCCCTGCCCTGTCGTGATCCTGAATCAGCATTCCGACCTCCCGAAAAAGGCCAGAAACGCACGTCGGTATCGCGTCGGTATTACGTCGGTATTACGTCGGTGCGCCCGCGCGCCCGGGTAAGACCGGGTCAAGGTTTCGCAGTTGATATGAAAGAGGTGCCCGGACATCAGATCATCTGCTCCGCTGCCGCGGCGCGCGCCTGCTTGTCGAGCTTCTTCTGGTGCTGCGCGCGGAAGTCGGGACGCAGATTCGGCGATCCTTCCCAGACACCGGCAGTGTCGGTCTCGCCGACGCCCTCGAAGAAGGCCTTCATCTTGTCCATCCGGCCCTTGTTGCCGATAGCCGCGTTGACGACTTCAGCCAGCGAACCGGCACCCGCCGGACCCATCAAGGGGCGCGCGGAAATCAGGTTTGTGAAGTAGAGCGAGGGAATTCCCAGCTCCTTGCCTTTCTGCACGACCGGAGTGGTGCCGATGGCAAGATCGGGCTTCACGCCCTCCATAGCTGCCAGATCATCTTCGAGCGAAGCGCGGAACTTCACTTTGCAGCCATGCGCCTCAAGCCAGTCGCGGTCCCATTCAGACTGTGGGGTCTTCGGGCAGGCGGTGCCGACATAGGGGACGTTTGCGCCGGACTCGATCAGAAGCCGGGCAACAAGAAGTTCGGAACCCTCGTACCCGGACAATGTCACGGTGCCATTTATTGGAGACCCGGCCAAAGCGCCTTTCGTGGCGGCGACGAAAGTGTTCTGCGCGGTTGCAATCTTGTCGGCGGCGATCCCGAAGGCGTCGCCGATCCCGTTCAGCCAGTTGGCGACACCGTCCGCACCGACCGGGGCCGAGCCGACAATGGGTCTACCCGCAGCGGTGAACTCGCGCATCGCGGCGGTGTAGAACGGATGGATCGCGGCGACCGCGCCGCAATCGAGCGCTGCGTAGAGTTCGCGCCATTCACGAGCGGGTATCACCGGACCGGCGGCCAGGCCCAGCGGTTCCAGCATCCGCCCGATCACCATCGGATCGGCCGGAAACATCTCACCCAGCATCGTAACGGTCGGACGGTCCGACTTGCCGCCCACCGGCGCCTGCACCGGACCGGCCTCGGCTTCCTTGCGGGCATAGTTCAGCATCGCTCCGGCCAGAACGTCCTTTGCTTCGGCATGGGTGGGGATGCCAAAGCCGGGAACGTCGATGCCGACGATGCGAACGCCGTTGATTTCATCGGGCAAGAGACGCAGGGGCACGCCGGACGCGGTAGGAACACAGAGATTGGTGACGACAATGGCGTCGTAGCGCTCGGGATCCGCCATGTTGTGGACCGCTTCGCGGATATCCTCGAAGAGCTTGCCGGTGACGAGGGTTTCCGAATTGAAAGGCACGTAGCCGACCGAGCGGCGTGCGCCGTAGAAATGGGACACGAAGGTAAGACCGTAGACGCAACAGGCCGAACCGGACAGCACGGTCGCCACGCGGCGCATCCGGAGACCGACGCGCAGCGAACCGAAAGCGGGGCACATGGACTGCGGCTTGTCGTGAGGACCTTGCGGATAGTCACGAGCATACTGATCGAGAATGTCCGACTTGCCCGCCGCACGCGCCGCAGCATTCATTTCGGACGCGCCTGCGTGACAACCCATACCGTCGCCGCCGGAAAGATCGGGTGCGCCCTCGATCCCCTCGGCCACAGCGTCATATGTGACTTCGTCGGTCAATGAAGCGTTTCCATACGGTCTTTGTTGGTGCGAGGCATTGCGCGGATATCGCGCAGAAGCTTGATCAATTGGTCGGCGTTGGCCTTCGCCAGGGTTTGACGCACTTCGTTCAGCACGTCCTCGCGGGATTTGGTTTCAGGCGTCATCGTAGATCACCTCCAGAGATTCTCTCGGGACAGCGTTCTTGCCGCGCATGTCCAGGTCGGTCGCCGGTTCGAGCACCACGTCGCCGCCGGTGTCCTTGCTGTCGAACAGCGCCAGCAAACCGTCCTGATCGAGCGGTGCCGGACGGATCGGAGGAGCGATCGCAACCGCGTCGCCGAGACCGGCAAAGAGGGAGCCCCATTCGGATGCGGCGGTGCCGACGATCTGATAGTTCGCCGACTTCTTCCGCAGATCGTCGTTCTGCGGGATCGACGCGAGGATCGGAATGTCGACGGCTTTTGCGAAAGCCTGTGCTTCGCCCGAGCCGTCATCCTTGTTGATGACCAGCCCGGCCACACCGACATTGCCGCCGAGCTTGCGGAAGTACTCCACCGCCGAGCAGACGTTATTGGCGACATAGAGCGACTGAAGATC
>CAZRNL010000514.1:0-2344 GCA_964601395.1 uncultured Silicimonas sp.
GTGCAGGCGGCCCGAGCGCATCGCCTCGATCTGCGCCGCGTTCGACTGCACCGGGAAGAACTCGACGTCCTTGCCCGTCGTTTCCTCGAGGTGTTCCAGAAAGTCGGTCCAAGCCGTCTTGTAGACGGCCGGATCCTCGACCGGGGTATAGGCAAAAACAAGTGTATCGGGGTCGAGCCATTGGCTTTCGTCCGTTGGGATATCCGCGATCAAATCGCCGTCCGCGTCGCAAAAGCGCGCGTCCAGATCGCCACGCGGGCAGTCCTGCGCCGACGCGGTGCCGCCGAGTGACAGAAGCGCGATCGTCGCCGCGCCTAGGTAGAATTTGGTATCCAGTTTCATTTTCAGTCTCCCTCTTGGTGGTGGTGCAGTGCCCTTAACGGGTAATTGTGACAGTTTTTCTTTCCCATTCCGGCGCAAGGGCGATCGTGACCTCCACTCCCGCAGCGTCCAGGGCCCTCAGCAAATCGCCCTCTGGTGATGCGTCGCTGACGATGGAATCGAGATTTCCCAGCGGACCGACTCGCGCCAGCCCCTTCCTGCCGAACTTTTCGGTATCTATCAGAAGGTGACGGTTCTCAGCTCTTCCGAGCATGACGCGCTTTACAGCCGCGAAGCCGCGCACGGACTCCGACAGACCATCCTCGGAAAGCCCGGACGCGCCAATGAAGCATCGGTCGACCGAATGCCGTTCCAGAAACTCCACCGCGTCGGGTCCGATGGTTGCGGACTCGGACGGCAGATAGTCTCCGGGACAGACAATGACCTTTGCCCCCTCACTTTGACCAAGCGCCACGGCTACGGGAAAACTGTTCGTCAGGATCGTGCAGGGAGTCTCATTGAACGCCAGGAACCTCGCGAATTGAAACGTCGTCGACCCCGAGTCGACCATCAACGTCTCGCCAGGCTGCACAAGCTGAGCCGCCAGTCGGCCAATTCTCTCGCGTTCACCAACACGAGCCGTGGCGCGCTCGTCGTAGCTGGGATATCGGCCCGAAGACAGGGCGGATGCGCCGCCATGGGCGCGGTCAAGCAGTCCGTCGGCGCTGAGTTTTTCCAGGTCACGACGCACGGTTTCCGTCGAAACCCCGAACCTGTCGGCCAAGTCGGAAATCCGGACATGCGGACGTAGCTGCAACTCAAGCAGGATATGCTTTCGGCGCTCATGTTTCCGGAGCTTCGGACGAGTCGCAAGATCAACGCTATTCGTCATGCAGAATTTTCTGTCCCGAGCGCAAAGTCCCACTACAGCTTCAAAAATGTGGGCTATTCCACAATTTAGCAAGAAAAAATGTTGCGTATCGCAGATATCAGTGTTCGGATTGTAGTGAGTGCCAATTCAGGCATTCACGTTTCGTTGGTGCGAGTGTGAAGCCACAACCGAGCGAGAGACCCAAACAGGAAGCCGCGAATTGATTCAGATCGTTATCAATCTGGCCGGTGCGATAGCGCTTCTCTTGTGGTCGGTGCGACTGGTTCGCACGGGAATCGAACGAGGATTCTCTGGCGCGCTTCGCACCGGAGTAAGACGTGCTTCAGAGAAGACTTCCACCGCCACGGCCAGCGGGCTTTTAGCCGCGGTGGCAATGCAAAGCTCAACCGCCGTAGCGATGCTGGTGGCGGGCTTTGTGGCGGCCAGCACCCTGCCGCTGGCCAGCGGGCTTGCGATCATTCTTGGCGCCGACCTCGGCTCAGCCATCGCCGCGCGAATTCTGCTGACGCCTATTGGGGCAGTGGTTCCGGTACTGCTGATCCTTGGAGCCGGGCTCTTTCTCAAGGGCCGATCGCGCCGCATCAAGCAGATCGGTCGTATCGTCATCGGAATAGCTCTGGTGCTGACATCGCTTGCGATGATCCGGGCTGCGACGACGCCGCTTCAGGAAAGCGAGGTCACGGGGCTGATCTTCTCCTATCTGTCACAGGATCTCGTGACGTCGTTTGTGATCGGAGCACTTCTGGCTTGGGCGACGCATTCCAGCGTTGCGACGGTGCTGACGGTTGTTGCGATGGCGTCAGAAGGTTTGCTTCTGGCACCATTGGCGGCAGCGATCGTTCTAGGCGCAAACTTCGGAGGGGCGGCTATTCCGGTCATCCTGACCCTGTCCTCCACGCACACCGTGAAGGTTGTGATGCTGTCCAACCTCCTGATCCGCGGCGGTGGAGCAATCCTGGCCTTGCTCGCCCTGCTGCAATGGCAGGAACAGCTTGGATGGCTGGGCAGCAGCGCCGCGCTGCAAGCAATCAACCTGCATCTGGTTTTCAATATTGCCGTCCTTGTTCTCGGCACGCCGCTGGTGTCTTCGACGCTGCGCCTCGTGTCCGCGGTCCTTCCGGAGGCAGCCCA
>CAZRNL010000515.1:0-2343 GCA_964601395.1 uncultured Silicimonas sp.
GGTGCGACTGCAGCTCGTCGTACTCGTCCGCCATGACGGGCGTCGCCGCCATCGGTGGCGCTATTGCCGGATGCGAAGGTCAGCGAGGTGTCGACGGGACGTTTCAGGCGAAATCGGGCGTATAGCTGACGCGCTCGCGTTTCTTGTAGCGCGGCGCGGGATAGTCCGAGAAGCCATCGTCCAGAGCCGGGAAGGTCTGCTTGAGCTCTTCGAGGACCGCGACCGGTGTTTCCGATACCGTCTCGTCACATGGCGAAAAGCTCTCGATCGGAAGGCCGTTGGCGCAGAAGACCTGCGGCGCGTCGAACACGATGTTGTAGTAGGTCACGTCCACGTCGAGCCGTCCGATGAAGGCGTTGTCGTTGATTCCGGCCACGTCGCGGGCGGGCACAAGGCAGCTGGTCGCGTCGTCCTCATCCTCCAGCCGCCAGCCGGGGATCAGCAAGCGATGCGCGCGACCGACCGCAAGTTCCTTCTGCGGCATCATCGGGCCGATGGCACGGGGCTTGAGCGTGACCGGGGCCAGCGAAGGATCGGCCGCGATCTCGGCAGCGGTGACGGTACGGGTCCAGACCATGCGCACCGGCTGAAGGCCGTTGTCGCGGGTCACGATCAGGTCGCCCTTGCGGACGAACTCGATCCGGCGGGCACCGCAAGGAGTGCGAACGTTCGCCCCGGCGCAAAGCCCGCGGGCCCCCGCCTTCACGATTGTTCCATCGGTAATCTGCTTCGCAAGTGTCATGGCCGACCCTTTTCGCCACAGGCAATTCAATGTCCGGGCCAAGCCTGCAACCAAATGTGACGTAATTAGGGACAGGCCATGGTGAATCCGCGGTCAGGCCACAAAATGAGCCGGAATTGCTCAGAATTGGTAAACAATAGGCGGCAGAGTGCGGAATTGGGCAAGGATCCGCCCCTAATCGAAGCCCGCTCGGCGGGATCTTTCCGGTTCAGGCGTTTCGGCGCATCGCCTGTGGCGAGTTCATTTCCGCGACGATAGCCCGTGCCGCGGCCCTGGGGTCGGGCGCGCGGTGGATCGGCCTGCCGACGACGACGTGGTCGGCGCCGCACGCAATGGCTTCGGCCGGGGTCATGACCCGTTTCTGATCGCCGAGGTCGGCTCCGGCGGGGCGCACACCGGGCGTCACGATCAAGCGGCCCTCGGCCTCGGGCAGGGCGCGGATCAACGCTGCTTCCTGCGGCGAGCAGATGACGCCGTGCGCACCGGCCTCGAAGGCGCGGGCGGCCCGTTCAGTCACCAGGTCGGGGATGGCGCCGGGCCTGATCTGTGCTGCATCGAGGTCGTCGCGGTCGAGCGACGTCAGGATGGTGACGGCCAGAATCTGCATATCGCTTCCGCTGACACCTTCGCGCGCGGCTCGGACGACATGCGGGTCGCCATGAACGGTGAGAAAATCGAGATCGAACTGGGCCAGTCCCCGCACTGCCGCTTCGATGGTCGCGCCGATGTCGAAGAGCTTCATGTCGAGGAAAATGCGCTTGCCGTGCTCGTCCTTCAGTTCGCGCGCCAGAGCCAGACCGCCTCCGGTCAGCATTCCGAGACCGATCTTGTAGAAACCCACCGCGTCACCCAGCCGGGCAGCAAGGGCGTGCCCTTCCAGGGCGTTCGGGACATCCAGAGCCACGATCAGGCGGTCGTCTGCTGGCGTCATTGCGTGTCCCTCCGGTGGATGGCGCCCGAGTTACTCCGGCGCCCTTCGGGATGCAACCCGGACGATCAGGCGGCGCAGTCCGGATTCTCCGCGAACCAGGACATACGAGAGACCATTGGAACACGGCTTTGGTTGCGCTTCTCCCTTGCCTGACGCAGCAACGCCGGAATGACCCGCGACGGGGCCGCTTCTATGGGGAACCGCAGGCTGCAGGGAATCCGGATGACGTCGGCGCCTTCGTGAAAGGTCACGAGCGCCTCGAAGACGCGGCTGGAAGGGTTGAAGACGACGGGACTTATGGTGACTGAATACATCGCCGGACACTCCTTGATGGTGATGCGCTGAATAGGGAACGCCGGACCACTTATCCGGTTCCGGCACCCTTGCAGGACGGCGAAATCACGCCCACATAGACTGCAAGGCCCAACGGGGCACGCCGCCAAGCGGGTGCCGCCAAGCACGGGTGCTTAGAGAAGGAGAGACCGATGGACTTGGAGAAGTTCACTGAGCGGTCGCGCGGCTTTCTGCAGGCCGCCCAGACGATCGCAATGAGGGAAAGCCATCAGAAACTGGCGCCCGAACACCTGCTGAAAGCATTGCTGGACGATGACCAGGGGCTTGCCGCCAACCTGATCAAAGCGGCCGGCGGATCACCCGAGCGCGTCGTCGA
>CAZRNL010000516.1:0-2334 GCA_964601395.1 uncultured Silicimonas sp.
GGCGGCTGTAATGTAGTCCGCGGCCTCGCCGTAGAACTGTAGGGTCTTGGCCATTACAGTCGTCGCTTCGGAGCCATGGTGTCCAAATACCAATCGTCGGGATCGAAAGCCCGCGTCGTTACGGTGCCCGGCGTCGGATAGCCTTCGACTTCTTCCTGGCTGTCGATCACTGCGGCAGTTTCGCCATCAAGCCCGCCGGCAATGATTCGCGCATCGACGGCATTACGATCCCATGGGCGAGCACCGATGTTCGCCGCGACGTACTGGATGACCTGGGCGGATGGGAGAATGCGTGCAGAAGCGGGATAGATTTGGAGGGCCGACTCGATTGTTGTGGTACCCGTCCCGACATTGGAAACCTCAGTCAAGCCGTCCGTCAGATTGTCCGCATGGTAGAGATTGACATTTTGTGGCCCGCTGATCCTGACAAGGCGAGCGCTGGCGTTCGTGTCCTGTCCCTTGATGACGACATTGCCTACTACGTCGGCGATGATGCCTTCCATGTCGCGGAAATCCCACTGATCAGAATCACCGTTCATCCACATTAAATTCGCCGTGAAGCCGGGATTGGCGAGAATATTGTTTATTGCGGCCACCGACACGCCAGCTTTGATTCGCGGCATCCGCTCGTTGCACGACACCCACATATTGCCGAACCAGTAGGCGTCTCGGACATTGTCATTCGTGACACTTCCCATGGAGTGCGAGGCCTTGCTGTGGGTGCTGTCGGCAAGAGACTCGGCCATCAAGCAACTGAACACCGCGACATCGCTGCTTTGCCCGGCTCGCCACGATTCCAAATCGGAGCCGCTGAACGGCGTGCCTGATATGCTCAATGATTCGTCGGTCCCATGCAGTGTTGAGCAATAGCCGATCAGCCCGCGCTTGGCGCTGCTGGTCGTTATCGCGTCGGCTTCCCATCCCGAGCCCTTCGACAGACCGCGATCCCCGACGACCGCCCGAATGTGCATGATAATGAAGTCGTCGGCGCCGGCTGCGATATTAATCTGCCCCTTGATCACGGTGATTCCCGGCGGCGGTGCCGTCTGTCCGGCAATCGTAAACTCGCCCTCAGCTACATTAATGTTGTTCCCGTCAAGGTCGATAACTCCCGCAACGCCAAATACGATCGTGCGCTTACCCGACGTTTCCAGGGCCGCGCGAAGAGAGCCGGCGCCACTTTCGTTGGTGCTTGTGACCTCAATGATCGTGCCACCATTGCCGCCGTCCGTAATTCCGACAAGCCCAAGAGGAATGCCATATTGCCACGTTCGGGCAACATGTGGCTGGTCTATGAAAAACCGCTGGCTAAGACTCGATGGCATTGATATGCATCTCCGTCAGCTTGTAATTGTAATACAATACTTCCTGCGCATTCCCTTGGAAGTCACGCCAGATGCTTATTTCTGCCGAAGCCTCGTCTTCGACGGTGCCTTGGTGAAAGCTGGTATTGATTGCGCGTTCTACGCCGCCTGTTCGGCCAATCGCTATGCCGTCTTCATAGTTCAGGTATCCGGTATATTGAACGTGCTCATTGGCGACGCCGAAGCCACTGCCAGACGTGTAGTTTATCTGAGAGTCTGTCGATATACGGCGACCGCCACCGGTTACGCGCGCATTCGCTGCGTCGAAGACAATATTAAAGCGGTTCGTGTTTGCGCTCCCCGCCGTAGAAACGTAAAATACCCGCTTTGTCACTGCCGCATCGCTCGGCCGGGAAACGGAGAAGACATAGGCGTGCTGGATTGCCCTGCCCAGGTCGTTATTGCCTACGATGTACCGCATTCCAGCCGAGGCGCGCTTGATCGCTGGATAGCCGTTGACCTCCACCAGGACCCCGGCATCGACGATGATGCCCATATCGGCTTTAGTGGCCTGCGTCGCGTTGATGCCGGCGACTTGCCCGTACCACGTTTTAAGGAACAAGGTATCGGAGCCGGCGAAATCCAACAGCGCTGCGGCATCGATCCAGCCATCTGGGCGGAACTCGATGTCAACCTCTTCGTTGTCTGTGTCACGCACCACGCGGATTGCCGCCCCGGAATAGGCCGTAACCAGCTTTCTCAGGCTCCAGGCAGCCGTTGGCGTCGGGACAGCCGATGCCTCGTAGCATTCGAGAGCCCCAATATTGAACCCATGCGGCGCCGCGACCAGCACCGTCTGTGCATTGTCCCGCACCGCAGCGACCGACGCCCACAGATGGTTGGCTGGCGTGTGGTCATGCCCAAGCGCGAAGCGGTCGAAGCTGTGGATCGCCTCGTGTGCCACGATCGCCCAGGCCCCGCCGTTGCGCCGAGCGCGGATGTTCGTGCCATCCCACTGCACGTCGATCAG
>CAZRNL010000517.1:0-2325 GCA_964601395.1 uncultured Silicimonas sp.
GGAAGGGTCAGCTGAACCATGTTACTCTCTCTCCGGTCAAAGGCGCGACAGCAGCTCGGGCAGTCCCGAGGTCGCAAGACATTGGATCGTTGCTTGGCGCGACAGCACGGTCGTGACGATCTGCGTTGTGCTGGCGGTGGGGCCGGTGACCGCATCGGCGGCCATCGACAGAAGCTCATCCCGCGTCGCATTGTCGATCACGCAATCGGTGGCGGCGTCCAGAGGAACGCCGGGAAACTGGTTGGCGAGTACAGGCTTGATCACCCGACCGGCAGCTTCGCGGGTCAGGTTATCCTGTTGCAGTGGCGTGCAGGCGGAGAATGCGCAGACGACCGCCAGAGCCCCTATAGAGTGCCAAAACCTCACGATGCGCCTTTCAGCCTGCTCAGCAGACTCTGGATCGGACCCGCGATGATCATGCGGCGCTCGTAGGCCCGCAGCTTGGCGGTGACAGTACCGCTATTGTCCGGGAGACTTCCGTCGCCCGCGAAGATGATTGTCGGAGTTCGATTGAAAACGTCGACGGGAACGTAGCCGAGGGGCCGTAGCAGACCGAGGAAGGAGTCGTATTCAGCGGTCGACGCCAGTTCCGCCGCGATCAGTGGCTTGTCTCGGGCCAGAACCTCGGTTGCGCCCCGGACAACCTGATCCTGGAAGCCCTCGACATCAATCTTCACAAGCCGCACAGGCTCCGCCAAGTCGCGACAGAGCGCGTCGAGCGTTGTCGACCGGACCATCGTGCCATCACCATCGGCGCTTCCGACACGATACATCCCGAAGTTGCCCGGGCTGTCGAGCGTCATCCGGACTTCACCCTCATGGTCATCCAGCGCCATCTTGACCAGTTCGACGTTGTCACCCAATCCATTCAGATCGAGGACTTGCTGGAGGATTGTGTAATTGCGCAGGACAGGCTCGACGGCAATCGTCCGCAATTTCATCACGCCCGCGAAAAACAACGCATGGTTGCCGATATTGGCGCCGCAGTCGATGGCGACGCCAGGCCCCTTGACCTGACCTGCGAGGAATCTCAGCAGCCCGACTTCGTAGAACGTGCCGTCGTTCCTGATCTTCTGGTGAACGTGATCGCGGTCTATCGGCTCGGGGAACCGGAAACGAAGATCATCGTAGGCTATTGTGAAGGTTGCCGCCGTCACTTCAAGATCAGCGGCCGGATCGGCCCCTGCCCTGTCTTCTGACGGACGCACTGATCGTAGACGTCATATGGATCGCGGCCCCGGATGTAGTCCGATGTCACGCCGATCTCGATTCCGGCGGAAGTCTTGCCGTTCGAGGAAATTCCAAACCCGATTTCGCCGGTCGGCCCGGCGGCCGCGCGCGCGCGTTCTTCGCACTGTCGCGCTGCCAGTTCCGGCGAGACCGGACCGCATCCGGCAAGGACTGCCAGCGCGAGAGTTGCGGAAAGGAACAGTCTCATAGGTTGACCACCAGGTTGTTCGTTCTGAAGCACTGCATCGTACCCGGACGATCGAGGATCGTCTGCAACGTGGCAACCGCGACCTCGTCCTCCCGGCTCATTTTCGCCCATTCGTCGTCGCTGGCGTTCTGACGAATGCAGGCGACGGCGGCAGGGTTGTCGATGCGTCCGGCCTGGGCGGCGTCGCGGGACTGGACGTTGGCGGCGGCGATATCGGCCGTGCGGGACGAGACCGTGTCGCTGCCGCAGGCAGCGAGAGCCACGAGCGCAAGCCAGAGAGCGCCGGTTCGCATCAGTAGACCCTTGCCTTGGGGGCGATCTTCTTGAGATCGATACCACCCTGCTCTTCGGTCGTCAGCGGGTCCAGATGCACGGGACGGTAGCTGAGCGAGACCTTGCCGTCGACATGGGCGAGAGTGTGCTTGCGCCAGTCGGCGTCGTTGCGGTCGGGGTGATCCTCGTGCGCGTGGGCGCCCCGGCTTTCCTTGCGCGCCTCGGCGCTGACGATGGTGGCCAGGGCGTTGGGCATCAGGTTCGCCAGTTCCAGCGTCTCCATCAGGTCGGAGTTCCAGACCAGAGACCGGTCGGTGACCTTGATGTCGTCCATCTTGGCGGCGACGGCGTACATTTTCTCGACACCCTCGGCGAGCGTCTTGTCGGTGCGGAACACGGCGGCGTCGTCCTGCATGGTCTTCTGCATCTCGAGCCGCAGTTCGGCGGTGGGTACGCTGCCGTCGGCATGGCGCAACCCGTCGAAGCGGGCGAGGGCCGCGTCGACGGAGGCCTTGTTCAGCGTCGGATTGGCGCTGTCGGGATCGACGACCTGGGCGGCGCGGATACCGGCGGCGCGGCCGAAGACGACGAGGTCGATCAGCGAGTTGGAGCCG
>CAZRNL010000518.1:0-2314 GCA_964601395.1 uncultured Silicimonas sp.
ACTTCGGGCGGCCGATCTTCGGGTGGCAAAGCTCGACGGCGTTGTCGTCGGGGACGGTGCCGGTGCCATTCGCGCGCATCGTTGAAACCGGCGAGGGCCGACTAACTGAGGACGGCGCTGCCCGTTCGACCGAAGGAGACGAGGCATGAGCGTCAAAATCAGCGACATGACCGATGGCGGTGCGCTGCAAACGACAGATTGGGTTGAGGTCTCGCGGCCGGGGGCAGAGCCAGAAGACCCGAGGCTCACGCGGCGAGTGCTGCCCAATGCGTCGGGAGTGCCCTTCAACCTCAACGTCACCGGCAGCGTCGAGCGGTCGCTGGCGGCGAAGGCGTGGGAGATTGTCAGCGTCAAGGACTTTGGCGCTGTGGGGGATGGGGTCGCGGATGATATAGCGGCATTCCGAGCGGCGTTGCTTGCCTCATCGTCTATTTATGTGCCACCCGGCCACTACATTATCACCAACAACCTACCGATCCGCAGCAATCAGAAGATCATCGGCGCTGGCTATAGTTCGTACATCGAGAACACAGCGTCCGCGTCGCCTGCGTCAGAAATCTTCATCCTCGGCAACCAACACCCCGGCGCTTTTGAGTACGCCGCCGCAGGAGAACAGTACCGCTATCCCTGCTACGACATCGACGACGTAGCCGAAGGCGACATTTGGCTGACCGGGTTCACTGGCGACGAACAGGATTTGATCGATGAAAATCAGTTTGTTTGGATACGGACGATTGCCGAGAAGACAATCTTTGGTGGCGGCGGGCAAACGCCTCATCTCGCGTTCTTGCGCAAGGTGCTTGAGGTAGACAGCGCTGGGGATCGGGTTCGGATCGACCGGCCAGTGCCGCGCTCAGCGTCGGCCATGACCGTCTCGCCGATTGGCGACACTGAAGACGGTTTCATCGGCGGCAACTTTTACGTCGTCGAGAACGTGTTGATCGATGGGCTGCGCCTAAAGGGCCGCACGCCGTTCGCTCGCGGTGGCGTCTATAACAGCAAGCTTTCGAACCTATGGCTCGATTGTCAACGGACCATGATTATCAACTCCGTCGTTTTCTCGACGATGGAAAATATCAATGGAGAGTTTTCGGACGTTGGCTTTGAGATCAAGATGGCGAGCGAAGGCTCGCTGTTTCAGAAGATCGATATTGCCTACAAGAAAGATGCGGCAGTCACGCCGGCTATAGCAGCATTCGAGGTTGGTGAACAGAGCTTCAACTGCACCTTCCGCGACGTGGATTTCTCGGTCGGTGAAGACTACGCTGCCAACTTCTTCCTTTTCGGCATTCAGGGCTGGGGGCATTTGTTCGATGGCGCGCGGCTAAGCCATCACGGCACCACGGGCGGCGACGTTTTCTTCATTCCGGCGACCGACTACGGCAACTTTGTGCCTGAAGACATCATCATTCGAAATGCCGTCATCCGGCAGGCCAATAAGGCCCGCCATGGCTACATCGGCAACAGCGGTAATACGCTCAATAAGCCGAAGAATATCACATTCGACGGCGTGCATTTCGTTGGCACGACTTCGCAGAACCGCGCGCCATGGATCGAATACCATTCGGGTGAGGTGCGATTTAATAGCTGCACCTGGGACGGCGCGTCGATCCCGACATTTGGGACATTTAACAATGGCGCCGGGCGTATCGACGGCAAGCTGGCCGGCAGTGTAATAGCGTTCGCTGATCAGGCGAGTGTCATCAACACAACGTCCGTGCTCAGGAATGCGGGCGTCTTTGCCAGGGATACGACCTTTGGCTTTGAGATGGTCTCCCAGGGCGGGACAGCCATTTCGCCATGGGCGAGCGCGGCGGCTTTCGGGACAACCCGTTATCGTCCTGGCATCCCGATTTCCGGAACGTACAACGGCGCAACGTGGCTGGCTTCTAGTGGCGGCACCAACGAATGGTATCTGTCGTCGACGCCTCCTGGGGCCAAGCCCTCGGCCGTCCTGAACGATAACACTGACCTTAATGAAGGGTCAGTCGGCTCGCTAACGGATTTGCAATGGGCCTGGGGCGACAATGACACGCTAGGGGCGAGTACGATTTACATTCGCCGTGACGCAGGCTCGCCGCAGGCCATGAGCGTCCACCAGATTAAATACCGGGCATAGGCGCAGCATGACCACCCTGCAATTCTACGGCGCCGCGGCCAGCTACATCATAGCCGCCCGCGCACACCTCGAAAGCCTCGGCATCACCACCGAGCTGCTGGACGTGCTGGAGCCGCAGCTCGCCGCATTCCGCGCGGGGTGCCGGTGGGGCCGACCCCAAAGAGCCGGCCCCGGTTGCACTACTTTGCCGACGTA
>CAZRNL010000519.1:0-1299 GCA_964601395.1 uncultured Silicimonas sp.
TCCGCGCCGGGTCGATCAGCGACCAGACGCCGAGTTCCTCGAGCAGATGCCGACTGGCCGGAGAAAGTGCGTAGACGCGGCTGTCCCACTCGGCGGACACGGCATCGTCCCCAAACCTCGGGTCGGCCGCCGGTCCAATCAGCGCGACCCGCCACCCCGCGCGGGCGAAGGCGAGCGCCGCAGCCGTGCCGATCGCGCCTCGGCCCACAACGGCCGTATCGAAGATGCTCATTGGACGGCTGCCGGTCATTGCCGGACTCGTGGGAGACATTCACCGAGTATAAGGACCTCCGCCGGCACGGATACTCGGATTGGCGGTGACCCCGCGGGTCAGCTATACTGCGACGCCCGGGGGCAGTTGCGGTTCGGGCGGAAAGCCGGCAGATGGAATGGTCCGCCGGCCCGGATGGCCAAGTAGCTCAGTTGGTAGAGCAGAGGACTGAAAATCCTTGTGTCGGTGGTTCGATTCCGCCCTTGGCCACCAACTGCCTAGGTGTCGCTGCCCCTTACACGTTCCGACACGCTACCTTCACCCCAAGCGCATAGTGCATTGAGACGAAAGGACTTTCGTCAATGGCTCATCTATTGCGCTCACCACTGTCAGTTCCCCTTTCCCATCTCATGTACCTTTTGGAGGTCATCGTGATCAGAACATCGGTGCGCGCCGCGCTGGCCGGATTGCTCGTCGCGATGGCGATGGGTGCGACCTCGGCTGTCCAGGCCATGCCCTATACGTTTACGGCTCATCTCGACGGGGCAAGTGAAAACCCCCCCAATCTTTCACCGGGCAGTGGTTCGGCGACGATCATCATCGATCTGGACAGCGCGCTCTCGCTCGTGGGGACCATGCGGGTAATGGCTGACTTCGAGGACCTGATCGGCACGACCACGGCGGCACACATCCACTGCTGTACGCCGCCGCCGAACAACGCCGGCGTGGCAACGCAGACGCCCACGTTCACAAGGTTCCCCCTCGGTGTCACGTCGGGTTCGTACGACGCGACGTTCGACTTGGCGCTGCCAAGCAGCTTCACGGCGCTATTCATCTCCGCGAACGGGGGCACGCTGGAGGGGGCGGCGGCGGCGTTGCTGGCTGGTTTGCAGGCGGGGCAGGCGTATTTCAACATCCATACGACTTTCGTCCCGGGTGGCGAGATTCGCGGCTTCTTGGTCCCAGAACAGATCGCCTTATTGTCGGAGCCCAACGCACTGGCACTGCTGAGTTTGGTGGCGCTGGGTACGTTGATGCGCGGGCGCCGCCGTCCGTGACGGACTGACGATGCCGTGCGCTCACTGGGG
>CAZRNL010000519.1:1309-2300 GCA_964601395.1 uncultured Silicimonas sp.
TGGATCATCATGAACTGCTCCATGCCGCGATAAATCGTACCCAGGGTCCGCGCTGGCACAACATCCCTGCGGTACGCTGACATCGCCACCGGCGGACTGCGAGCAGTGAACATCTTTTCCTCTGTCTAGTGTTAAAGCGCTGCGTTTTGTAAAGACGCACAGTGCGCACTGCCCGCGCGATACGCGGCGCTGCAAAATGTAGCCGCCTATCGGCCCTTCGATGGATCCGAGGGGCCGCCGCCTCATGCGTCAACGCAAAGCCACTACACTGCCTGCTTCGGCGGCCGAGGAGCGTGCTGCCATTGTCGAGGAGGAAGACATGTTGTTAGACGTACGCATCTACACCTGCCGGCCAGGCACCATCAAGAGGCACCTGGCGCTGTACGAGAAACTGGGCAAAGGCCCGCAGACGCGTCACCTGGGCGAACCGTTCGCGTATCTCCAGACCGAGACCGGCAACGTGAACCAATACATTCACATCTGGAAATACGAGGACGCGGCCGACCGTGCAAGGAAGCGGGCGGCGATGCAGGCAGATCCCGAGTGGCAGGCGTTCCTCGAGGAGAGCGCGAAGCTTGGCGCATTGGAGCAGCAGCAGAATCAACTCATGACGCCGGTGTCGTTTTTCCCTATCAAGGGCTGAGGCGGAGGGTCCCGGCCGCCCATCCGGGTCGGGATCCGCCTGACCGCGGAAAGCAAAAATGTTGGCGTCCCACAATTGTCATCGCTCCATAATTTGGGTAGTCTGCGATTCAGGTCCGGGCAGAAAGCACTTCACCTCCGCATGAAGTCGATCGAATATCTGAATGGCGTTCCCTTCTACGATCTGCTGGTCGTAGCCTTGAACGCCCCCGGCTTCCCGGAAGCTGCCCGATTGCTGCTGCCCGGGTCGATCTCTCCATTCGAGCAGGAACCGCACTGGTCGGTGGTACGTGCGCCGGCCCGCCACGTCCTGCAGTGGCTGGCGATGTGGTCGGACGAAGCGTTCCCC
>CAZRNL010000520.1:0-2300 GCA_964601395.1 uncultured Silicimonas sp.
TCGGCCACCAGACCCAGCCGCTCGGGCCGGATCGCTAGCGTGACCGCTTCCCCCGCACGACCCGAGACCGGGATCACCCCTAGCCCTGCCGCCTCGGCCCCCCCTGCCCCGATCCGCGCCGGGATCAGGTTCGCGCCCCCGATGAAATCCGCCACGAACCGGTTCGCCGGAATCTCGTAGATCTCCTCCGGCCGCCCGACCTGCTGGATTCGCCCGCCCTGCATCACAGCGATGCGGTCGGACATCGCCAAGGCCTCGTCTTGATCGTGCGTCACGAAAACAAAGGCGATCCCCGTCTCGCGTTGCAGCGCCTTCAGTTCCGACCGCATCCGCTGGCGAAGTTTTGCGTCCAGCGCCGACAAGGGTTCGTCTAGAAGCAAAATCTTTGGCCCCGGTGCCAGCGCCCGCGCCAGCGCCACGCGCTGCCGCTGCCCGCCGGACAACTGGTCGGGGCGGCGGTTTTCCATCCCCTCCAGCCCAACCAGATCGATCATCCGCGCCACCGTCGCGGCGGCCTCTACCCGGGGCCGCCGTTGCATCCGCAAGGCAAAGCCGATGTTTTCAGCCACCGTCAGATGCGGGAACAGGGCATAGTGCTGGAAAACCGTGTTCACCGGGCGATCTTCGGGTGGCAGGCCTGCGACATCGCGCCCAAAGATGGCGATCCGCCCAGAGGTCGGCTGATCAAACCCGCCAATCAGCCGCAGAAGCGTGGTCTTGCCACAGCCCGAGGGGCCCAGAAGCGTGAAGAATTCGTTCGCGGCAATCGCTAGGTCGATCTCGTCCAGCGCATGATGCGCGGCGGCACCCTTTCCATAGACCCGGCTCAGTCCCGCCAGCCTGCACGCGTCATGACCCTCTGACAAAGCCCACACCCGAGTTTGATCCTCTGGGTGAAGCTTGCGCCTATGGGCGGGCTGCCGTCATGTTACCAAGAAGGGGTATGCCAGAGGTGCCACATCAGACCACAGACCTGATACCCTGACCTCCCGGTTTGGATGTCCGTCAACTTTGCCTCAGGTGTCCGAAAAAGCGCTCGGTTCCGAATAGGTGCGAAGAAGTCTCTCTGACGAATTCAGACCCATCCCACCGACCTGTCCGAAGCGGATCCTCAGCCCTCCGGAAACAGGATCGCCTCGACGTCCATCGCCCCGTTCAGCACGTGAAGGATGGTGATGCAGTCTGCGCTGACGCGGTAGAAGATCAGGTAACGGCCGTGGACGCGACGACGGATGTGATGGTGCTCATATCGAGGTACAATTGGCCACGCTTCCGGCATGTCTGCGATGTCGATGCAGCGTTCATAGAGTTCTCGCACGAAGCTCACGGCGCGCACCGGATTGTCTCGGGCGATGTAGTCGGCAATCGCTTCCAGATCGGCCTCTGCCGCGCTGGTGATGTCGACCTTCATTCCGATGCGCGACCCGTGCTCTGGTACTTTGCCTCCAGCCGCGAAACCACATCGGACATGGGTTTGACGCGTCCCTTCTCGGCGTCATCCAGGCCACGCGCCAAGGCCAGGTCGAGCATTGACAGCCGTGCCTCACGCTCCTGGATCAGGCGGATGCCTTCCCTGAGTACTTCACTCTTCGAATTGTAGCGGCCAGTCTCCACGAGCTTCGCGACGAAACTTTCGAGTTGTGGTCCTAGGTCAGCACTGATCATGAGGCCTCCGATCTATGCGAAGCAAGGTAAGCCGCTTGATAACAGTTATCAAGACTTCTGCGCTGCCGGTCCGGCTCACGAAGCGCGGCTGACCGCGCTTCTTCGCCGATCTCGGCGTCGCGCGTTGCCCTTTCTTTTCGCTTCTGGTCCAGTCTGGCGGCACGAAGTTGAGCTGAGGCGGCACCAAGATGAAGACCCCACATGGCGACCTCGACCGTTGGCCGGACCCGGCCGGCGCAAACGCACGCCGGAGTGTTCTCGCCCAGGACCTTGTAGTCGAGGGTGATGCAACCTCCAGCGGTCCAGTTGACGTGCACGGAAAAATCATTGGCTCGATGCGCGCGCCCGATATCGTCATTGCCGGTTCCGGTCGTGTTGAAGGCTCCGTTATCACAAACGACCTCTCCGTGCTCGGAGCGGTTTCCGGGATGATCTCGGCGCGAAACGTCCAACTCGCGCCAAGTGCCGTTGTGCATGCCGACATCAGCCATGAACGGATTGCGATCGAGGCGGGTGCCGAGCTTGAGGGCCGGCTGCAGAGCAGAGCCTGAACGACGTCAGTCTGGCATGTCGGCCAAGTGTGTTGATTTCCACTTAGAACTGACCCAGTTCGGCGGCTGATTTCCATTGAGATT
>CAZRNL010000521.1:0-2275 GCA_964601395.1 uncultured Silicimonas sp.
AGTAGCGCTGCATGTTCATGATCGACCAGGAGGACGAGAAGGTCGGCACGTTGCCGGCGGCGTGCCATGTGGAACCTGCCGTCAATTCGTTCTTTTCGAGAAGCACGCAGTCGGTCCAGCCCGCTTTCGCCAGATGATAGAGCGACGAGGCGCCTACGGCGCCGCCACCGATGATGACGACACGCGCGGTGGTGGGGAAATCGGCCATTGGGTTCTCCTCAGTAGACGGGCGGCGCGATGACCCAGATCGCGACGCAGGGGCTGTCGGTGCGGTTGGCCCAGCGGAAGGGTTCGCCGCGAAGCCGGAAACTGTCGCCCGGCGTCAGCCGGTGGGTGTGATCGCCGATGGTGATGTGCAGCTCTCCCGAGACGATGTAGCCCACTTCCTGGGTGGGCCGGGTCACGGGTGTCCGGCGTTCGGCGCCGGGCTGGAAGGTGGAGTGGACGACCTCGAAATCGTCGGTCAGATCGGGCGAGAGCAATTCCTCGACGAGGCCCGCGGCGCGGTGGCCGATGGCGCGACGGGCATCCTTGCGGACGATGACGCCTTCCTCGACAGCGGTGACAGGTGCGGCCTGGCGGAGGGTCGCCAGGGCGACGCCGAGTTCACCGGCCAGCGCTTTCAGTTCGGCCGAAGACGGCACGGAGATGTCGCGTTCCACCTGGCTCATCCAGCCGACGGACCGCTCGAGCCGCATGGCCATCTCAGCCAGCGTCAGGCCGCGCGCCTTCCTGAGCGCGCGCAGGTCACGGCCAAGCGTCTTGCCAGCGATCACCAGTGTCTCTCCGTGAAATTATTGACCCGATTTTCACGATACGCCCATGAAAAAGTCAACTGGAATTTCACACGATCGACAGGGCGGGAAGGTTTCCGGGCTACGCTTCAGCGGGTCGAACCGCCTGCGTCCGGGTCAGCCTTCCCTACACCGCGAAAAACCGCCTTGAAGGGCAGCGCCCAGAGGACGCCAAGGGCCAGGTAGACAGCCAGCTCCACCCAGAACGGGGGACGGTCAAGCCAATTGACGACCGTCACCGCCACCACGATGTAAAGCGGCAGTCCGATCAGAAGGATCACAAGGGACCAGCGGCGGCGGGCTTTGTAACTGAGGGCCATCCGGGTGTTATGGACCGGTCATTCTCAGGGTCAAGCGACCCTGACGAAAAAACCACAGCCGCTTGAGGCCAGACGGCGGGAGAGATATGCCCGAACTATCGCGGGGGGATCGTTTTGTCAGATACACTCAGGCTGGCTGCGGGAAGCCTACTGGTCGGTGTAATCGTGCTGGGCCTGAAGATGCTGGCGTGGTGGATCACCGGATCGGTCGCACTTCTGTCGGATGCCCTTGAGAGCACCGTCAACCTTGCGACCGCATTCGCTGCGCTGGTTGCGATCCGCGTCGCCGCGCGGCCCGCGGATTCGACGCATAATTTCGGCCATCACAAGGCCGAGTACTTCAGCGCGGTACTGGAAGGTGTGATGATCATCGTCGCCGCGCTTTTCATCATGCGCGAGGCGTATCAAGGGTTTCTCGCTCCGCGCGCTCTGGAGGCTCCGATCGAGGGCATTCTGGTCAACCTGGCCGCCACGGCGCTGAACGCGGGCTGGGCCTGGGTGCTTGTCCGGCGCGGAACGGCGCTGAAATCCCCCGCTCTCGTCGCGGACGGGCGGCACCTCTGGACCGATGTTCTGACCTCCGCCGGGGTCGCGGTCGGCGTCTTGCTGGCGCTTGTCACCGGGTGGTGGGTCCTCGATCCGCTGATGGCGGCCCTAGTCGCCGTCAATATCCTCTGGTCGGGATCGAGGGTCGTGAAGGAATCGCTCAGCGGCCTGATGGACGAATCCGTTCCCGAAGAGACGCTTCAGACCATCCGCCAGATCATCGCGACCGAAGCGGATGGCGCGGTTGAGGCGCACGATCTGAAGACCCGGCACGCGGGCAGCGCCACCTTCGTCGAATTCCACCTTGTCGTGCCGGGGGAAATGAGTGTCTTCGACGCCCACGAGATCTGCGACAGGATCGAGGCGGCAGTGGCCAGGGCCGTCCCGAGCACTCGGGTCACGATCCACGTCGAACCCGAGCACAAATCGAAACATACCGGCGTCATCGTTCTGGATTGAAAGCAGCGGAGCTCGCCGGCGCGAAGCGGCGTGCCCACTGGCCCCTCAATCCGCGAAGGGATCGGTCACAAGGATCGTGTCGTCGCGTTCGGGCGAGGTCGACAGAAGCGCCACCGGGCATTGGATCAGTTCCTCGATCCGGCGAACATACTTGAT
>CAZRNL010000522.1:0-2268 GCA_964601395.1 uncultured Silicimonas sp.
TCGTCGCCAAGAACGATATACGCCCCGAGCCGGTCTCGGGTCGTCAGGAACGGCTGGAAAATCTGGTGAATGGGATCATCGGGCGCTTCTGAGAAGAAAAGCCCGGCAGCTTAGCTCTGGCTGATGCGTTCGTCGGCCTTTGCGGACATCACGGGCCGCCGCGACAAGTGAGCGATCAGCGTCGTGCGCCTGACGTGTAAAAACAGGGTCACCGAACCCGTGGCGGCCACGCGCGGTTGGCGCGTGTGGTCGTCTGCCTGCGGAAAAGCGATCACGTTGGTCATCGATGTCACTCCTGTTCCTCCGAGCTTCATGGAACCGCTCGTTTGTGTCCAAGTAAGGGCATAAACAGGGTATCAATTCGGTTAATGTTTCGCGCCTTGGCTTTGAATCATGGCAAATCTGACCCTTCGACACCGGCATCGCTGAAATACCCGCGTCAGACCGCGGCATACCCGAAAGCGATCACCAGAAAAACGGGAAGAAGGACGTCCGGAAGCGCCTGCACCGGATCAGTCCGGAAGCGTCAGCCGAAGCCCGTCATAAGCGGGCTCGACGTGCGACGGAGTCTCGTCAAGTACGGTCTGATAGTCCAGGTCTATATGCATGTTCGTCAGGATCGCCCGGCGCGGGGCAACACGCTCGATCCATTCGAGCGTGCGCGCGAGGTGTGCATGGGTGGGATGCGGCGTCCGCCGCAAGGCATCGACGATCCATACGTCCAGGTCTTCGAGCAGAGGCCAGGCGTCTTCGTAGATCTCGGAGACGTCTGGCAGATAGGCCAGGCCGCCGATCCGGAAACCAAGCGAGTCGATGGACCCGTGGTCGACAAGGAAGGGACGGAACACGATTGCTCCGCCTGCGCCGGTGATCGTCACGTTTCCGTCAATCGTGTTCATGGTCAGAAGCGGCGGATAGTGCGAGCCATCCGGCTGAACGAAGACATAGCCGAAGCCTGACATCAGCCTTTCCTGGGTAGGAAGATCGGCCCAAACCGGCAAGCGTTCGCGCTGATTGAAAACAATCATCCGCAGGTCATCTATCCCGTGCATGTGATCCGCGTGGCCATGTGTGAAGATCACGGCGTCCAACTGGCCAACCTCCGCATCCAGCAGTTGCTGGCGCATGTCCGGCGAGGTGTCGATCAGAACGCGGGTCGTTCCCTGTCCGGTCACGCGCTCGACCAGAAGCGAGCAACGCATGCGCCTGTTTCTCGGGTTGGTCGGGTCACATTGTCCCCAATGCCCCCCCAACCGCGGGACACCCCCGGAAGAACCGCAGCCCAGTATCGTGAAGATCAACTCCGCCATGCCGCCGCCTTCTTGAACAAGCGCTCGAAATTCGTCTCGGTCTGCGCCGCAAACTCCGCATAGCCCAACCCGAAAATACCTGCTCCCACGCGCGCGGTGTCCGCGACGAATGCCGGTTCGTTTCGCTTGCCGCGATTGGGAGGCGGGGCCAGGTAGGGCGCGTCCGTTTCGACAAGAACGCGCTCAAGCGGGGCTGCCGCAAAGATGTCGCGCAACTCCTGGCTTTTTGGAAAGGCGACGATGCCGGACATCGACAGGTAGAAACCCAGGTCGATTGCGGCCTCCGCAAGCTTCGGGCCGGAGGAAAAACAGTGCATCACGCAGGAGTACGCACCTGCGGCATGCTCTTCACCAAGGATGCGCGCCATGTCTTCGTCCGCGTCGCGCGCGTGGATGATCAGCGGCAGACCAGTCTGGCGCGCGACCTCGATGTGAACTCGCAAGGAGTCCTGCTGAATGCTCTTGCTCTCGGCGGTATAGTGATAGTCCAGACCCGTCTCGCCAATGCCGACGCATTTGGGGTGCTGCGCGATGGTCAGTAGATCGTCAACCGAAGCCAGCGGCTCTTCCGCTGCCGACATCGGGTGCGTCCCGGCCGCATAGAACACAGGCGCGTTCTCTTCGGCAATGGCGCGGACGGCCGGTTCCAGCCGGAGCTTGGTGCAGATGGTAACCATGCGGCGCACTCCGCGTGCGCCCGCCCGCTCGATCAGCGCGGTCCGCTCACCGTCGAATTGCGGAAAGTCGAGGTGGCAATGGCTGTCGGTTATGGATGGTTCGAACGGTGTCTCGGGCATGTCAGCCGTATCGTGGAAGTGTCGTGCAGCGTCAAGGTTGGCCGGCGGTCTCGTTCATGCGGAGAAAGGCATCCAGAAGAAGAGATTGCGGGTCAATATTGACGGCACGGCCATGCGTCAGCCGGGCGCCGAGGTCGCGGTGCAGTTCCGCCCAGGCGCGC
>CAZRNL010000523.1:0-2262 GCA_964601395.1 uncultured Silicimonas sp.
AGTCATCACGCTGGCCGATGGCCGCACCCTGGGCTTCATCGGTTCAATGAACGAGACCCGCAGCGGCTGGCAGCGCCACTATGAAATCCTCTGGGAAGACGAATCCCCCGAAGGCGTGGCCTGGATCGAAGCGGAGTTTGCATTCCTCTGGAACGCCGCCCGCCCGCTGCCGGACGCGGTGATTCGCGAGGTGCGCCGGCGCGGTTACCGCCGCGAGGTGATCTTCGATGAGATCGAGGCGGACGAAGAACTCGCGCCCGCCGCACTGATCGAGTCCCCCCTGTACCGCGAAGGGCTGTCGTTACAGCCCTGGCAGCAAGGCTTCATCACCGAATGCCTGCGCCACTACCGCCAGCACTCCGTGGTGCGGCTGCTGCTGGCCGATGAAGTGGGTTTGGGTAAGACTCTGTCGCTCGGCACAGCGGCGCTGACCCTGTGTCTGCTGGCTGACCAGGAAAAGCAGCGCCGCAGTCCGATCGTCATCTTCGCGCCGGCGACCCTGTGCGAACAATGGCAGACCGAAATGATCGACAAGCTGGGCATTCCTACTGCCCGCTGGGATACGCTGCGCAAGGTTTGGCTGGATACGGAGGAGCGCATTCTGTCGCCGGCCGGTCGCGAGCAGATTGCCCGGTGTCCTCTGCGGATCGGCATCGTTTCCACGGGGTTGATGATGCGCGACTCCCTGGAGAAGCAACAACTCCTGGGGCTGCGCTTCGGCGTGGTCATCCTCGATGAGGCCCACAAGGCGCGCACTCGGCAAGGGTTTGGCGACGAGGCCGGCACACCCAACGCGCTGCTCGCCTTCATGCGCGAAATCGCCGCGCGCGCCGATCATCTGTTGCTGGGCACCGCCACCCCGATCCAGACCCGGCCCGAGGATTTGTGGGACTTGATGAGCATCCTCCATCAGGGCAAAGGCCGCTTCGTCCTCGGCAACGATTTTGCCCCGTGGCATCACCCGCGCCAGACGTTGCCGATCCTCGCCGGCGCAACGGAAGTGACCGAACCCGCGTTCGCCTGGGAGCTATTGCGTTCACCGCTGCCCTTGGTGGATTCCACCCAAGAGCCGCGCGCCCGGCGGTTGTTTTCCGCCATCCGCCAGGATCTGGAGTTGGTGAACGGGGAATGGCAGACCCATCAATCGCTCACGGATCTGTCTGAGGACACCCGGGAGATTCTGGAAGAGGCGCTGGAGCGTCGCATCGCCAGCGCGACCTTCTTTCAGCGGGAGAACCCGCTGGTGCGGCACATCGTGTTGCGCAAGCGGGTCCGGCTGGAAGATGCGGGCCTGTTGACCCGAGTGGGGGTCGAGGTCCACCCGGATCGCCAACGAGTGCGCGACCTCCACCGGTTCGATGCCCTGTTCGAGGGCAAGGCGTTGCGGACCAGCGAAGACTTCCGCGAGGCGTACCGGGAAGCTCGCCGGTTCGGCCAGGCGCTGGCCCAGCGCGGCAACGGTGGCGGCTTCATGAAGAACCTGCTGGAACAACGGATCTCCTCCAGCATCCAGGCCGGACTCAATACCGCCCGGATGCTGCTGGAGGGCCGCACCCTCCATGAGGAAGAAGATGAGCAGGAGGCTGATGTGACGGTCGAAACCGGCGAGGAGCGCGAGGTGCTGGCACGCTTGATCAGCCGGTTGGAACGCATCGAGCGGGACCCCAAGCTCAACGCGGTCATCCACTACCTGGAACAGGAAAAATGGCTGGAACTGGGCGTCATCCTCTTCAGCCAGTACTACGACACGGCTCAATGGATGGCCGAGGCGTTGGCCGCCCGTTACCCCGATGAGGCCATTGGCCTGTACGCCGGCGCGGGGCGCAGCCGGCTCTACCAGCATGGCGACCGCGTCAGTTGGGAGCGCGAGACGCTCAAGAAAAGGGTAGCTGAGCATGAAATCCGCATCATGGTCGCGACCGACGCCGCCTGCGAGGGCCTGAATCTGCAAACTCTCGGCACGCTGATCAACATCGATTTGCCCTGGAATCCGACCCGTTTGGAACAGCGCATCGGACGCATCAAGCGCTTCGGTCAGCAGCGCGAATTCGTGGACATGCTGAACCTGGTCAATGAACAGACGGTGGACGAAAAGATCTACGAGCGTCTGTCGGAGCGGATGCGTGACCGCTATGACCTGTTCGGCTCGTTGCCTGATACGATTAAAGACGAATGGATTGAGGACCTTGAAACCCTGGGCGCGAAGCTGGACGAGCACATCAACGCCCAGCAAGCGGCCACCGGCTTCGATTTGCGCTACAC
>CAZRNL010000524.1:0-2232 GCA_964601395.1 uncultured Silicimonas sp.
ATCCGGAAGACGACGATCAGGCGATGATGCCCAGGATGTCGCTTTCCTTCATGATCAGCAGCTCTTGGCCGTCGAGCGTGATTTCGGTGCCCGACCATTTGCCGAACAGGATCCGGTCGCCAGCCTTGACGTCCATCGAGATCCGATCGCCGTCCTCGTCCTTGGCGCCAGCGCCGACGGAGACGACTTCGCCTTCGGCCGGTTTTTCTTTTGCGCTATCGGGGATGATCAGGCCGCCTTTGGTCTTCTCGTCGGATTCGACGCGGCGGACCAATACACGGTCATGCAGCGGAGTGAATGCCATTTCGAACGCTCCTTGGTTCTGAGTTATTCTGATTAGCACTCGACCAGTGTGAGTGCTAACGCGGCGTCAGATAAGGATGAGTAACGATCCTGTCAACAGCCGCGAGCAGGAATTTACGTCCAAATTTCGTACCAGGCTCATTTCTCGCCGGTCAGACTTCCATAACAGGAGGAATACCTGCAAGATGACCCGACCGGATCGACGGAGACCCCATGTTGCGTGCAGTACTGATCAGCCTTCTTCTTGTTGTTCAAGCCGGAATCGCCAACGCCCAGGCCTGTGGCACGGTCGATCTGATCGCGGAACTCGGACCCGAGGACCGCGCCCATCTGGATGCGCTTGTCGCCCCTCACCCTTTTCCCGAGGGCATCCTCTGGCGCGCGACGAAGGACGGCAAGACCGTCACCGTCGTCGGCACGATACACCTGCCCGACCCGCGCATCGCACCAATCGTCGCGCAGGTCCGTCCGGCGCTTGAAGCCTCCGACCTCCTGATCATCGAAGCATCTTCGGAAGACGAGGCTGCGATGCAGACGCTGGCCGTGACCAACCCCGAGATGTTCTTCATCACCGAGGGACCGACCCTGATCGACCTTCTCACCACCGAGGAATGGCAACAAGTGAATGACCGGCTTGCGGAATTGGATATTCCCGGCTTTTTCGCCGCCAAGTTCCAGCCCTGGTACATGTCGATGGCCCTGGCCGTCCCGCCATGCGCGATGAACTCCCTGAAGACAGGTGAGAAGGGTCTGGATCGCCAGCTCGAGCTACTGGCAAACGCGGCCGACATCCCCATCGCGACGCTGGACGATACCGAAGCCGTGCTGCGCCTTTTCGCGGACGAGCCTCTGGATGTCCAACTCGACGGTCTGCGCGTCTCGCTCAAGACACAGGCCGATGGCGACGCCAGCACATCGACACTCATTGAAGCCTATTTCGAAGGGCGGATCCGCGAGAGCTGGGAGTTTGCACGCATCCTGATCGGGCAATCCGGCATCGATAACGGTGCGGAGATGTTCGAGGAAATCAACCAGACCGTGCTGATCGGCCGGAACGCGGACTGGGAAAAGCAGTTGCCCGACCTGATCGAGGGCAAGAATGTCGTCATCGCGGTGGGTGCCGCGCATCTTTCCGGCGAGTCCGGCGTGCTTCGGGCGCTCGAGCGACTGGACTACGAGGTGCAGCCGCTTTAGGCGCCGGCCTGGCCCGGGATCGGTTCTGACGTCCGGCTGCGCGGCATCAGTGCCGTCGCCGGGCAAAAGCGGACATTGGTCCGACTTGCAGCAAATGGCGGGATCGAGCCCGGAGTGACCGATGCTGCGGGAAGCATGGATGTCCGCGATGGAAGACGACCTTCAATCTTAGGAATTGCGATAATACTCGGTATACTTGGGAGCAAAGAACTTGGTGAATGTTTTCACCTCTGGCCGCTTGTAGGCGGTCGGGTTCACCAGAAGCCACACGATCGAACCCGTTCCCTCCGGCAGATCGAAGCACTGGACCAAACCTGGGTTGCCGCGTTGAAACCGTGTCGGCAAGGCCCCGATGCCCATGCCCAGTTTGATGTTGCTTGCCATGGCCAGAATATCCCTGACCGTCATCTCGACCTGGCCTTCGCCCACCCGTGCCAGCAGCCATTGATTGGCAGGATGGTTGGCAAGGCTTTCCCCGTAGGCGATCAATCGGTGACCGGCCAGATCATCGGGCGAAGCCGGGCGCCCGAACTGGTCGACGTAACTCCGCGATGCAAAAACCGACATTCCAAGTTCGAAAATCCGGCGGCAGATCAACGCGGGGTCAATATGGCGGTTCGGGTTTGCCAGCCGGATCGCGATATCGGTTTCCCCGGATGAAATATCCACCTCTTCATTGCTCGGCAGCAAGGAAAAGCGGACATTCCCGTGCAGCTCCGTGAATGCGTTCAGGAT
>CAZRNL010000525.1:0-2226 GCA_964601395.1 uncultured Silicimonas sp.
CTGAGCACGAGTCCAACCGAGCCAAGACTCACGACTCGTACACCACGCCGCGGGACACGATCCTTATGCGGTGTATCTACCCCATGGCCGCTCGACGGCGGCCGGTGCGGAGTAGGATCGAGCGGTCATCCCTTGATGCCTCCATAGGGCTTGAGCGCCTTCTCAACTTCCTTCAGATCAGACTTCGTGACCAGCCCGCGGGTGAGCGCCTGCCTGGCGGCCTGGCGGAGCGGGTCTGGCGTGAGACCGGAGTGCGCACAGTAAGTTTGGCGTCTCCTTTACGTCGCCGCCGTACTCATAGTTGGGCCGCTGTGAGGTTGATCCGGCGGCCCCAGATTATATGCAGAAACGGACACAGAATGTCGATTTATGCGTATGATCCGGGGATGCCTACGATCGACCAATACCTTGATGAGCAACTGAGACGCGGGCGCGCCTACTTCTCCAAGGAGCAGGCGCTGTCCGCGCTCGCCTCCACGCCGGTAGCATTGAGTGCCGCGCTTACGAGGCAGATCAGAAAAGGCCGCCTCGCCAACCCTCGCCAGGGTTTCTATCTCGTGCTGCGTCCGGAAGACCAGACCGTGGGTGCCCCAGATCCGGTCCGCTGGATCGATCCGTTGATGCAGCACCTGAAGACGGGCTATCGAATTTCGTTGCTGCGCGCTGCAGCGTTCCATGGAGCTTCGCATCAGGCGGCCATGGTCTTCCAGGTCATCGTGCCGAAACAGATGCGACCCCTCGAGATCGGACGCCACCGCGTGGAGTTCGTGTATCAGACCCCCGCGGACTTCGAGAAGGTGAACCAGCCCGATTGGCTGGGCGCGCTGAAAAGCGAAGCGGGGTTCGCCAAGGTCGCTGGTGTCGAACTGATGCTGCTGGACTGCGCGCGCTATTTCCGCAAGGCAGGTGGCATCAATGGGCTGGCCCAGATCGCTAAAGACGTTGGCGGTCGCGCGAAGCCTGCGACCCTCGCCAAGCTCGCGATTCACTACGAAAACGCATCCGTGCGCCGCCTGGGCTACTTGCTCGAACGCATGGGTCACAGGCGCCAGGCAGCGGCGCTGCAATCGTTCGCCGTGCAGGCGAAGTCGACGGTGCCGCTCGATCCCTCCCTGAAGCCATTGATTGAAGGGCTTGCGGCACATCGAGAGAAGGCAGCGAAGTGGATGCTCTTGATCGATGAGCCCGTAGAGATCGATTCTTGATCCCGATCTCCTACATTCAAGCGTGGAGCGAGAAGGCGCCGTGGCCGGATGCCCGTCAGATCGAGCAGGATCTGATCATTTGTCGGGCACTGTGCGATCTGTTCAACGCGCCTGCGTTGAAGGGCAAGATTGCGTTTCGTGGTGGCACGGCCATCAACAAGTTGCTTTTCAAGCAGCCGCTGCGCTATTCGGAAGATATCGATCTCGTGCAGACGGCAGCCGGGCCCATTGGCGCCACGGTTGACGCGGTTCGCGAAGCCCTGTCATGGCTCGGCAAGTGCAGCCGCGATCAGGCGGAGCACTCGATGCACATGACGTTCAAGTTTGCGCCGGAAGCGGACCCGCAGACGACGATGAAACTCAAGGTCGAAATCAACACCCGCGAACAGACTAGCCTGCTAGGGATCAAGTCGTACGGCTTCGCGGTCGGCAACGACTGGTACGAAGACAAGACCGAGATTGCGTCATTTGAGCCGGAGGAGTTGTTTGGCACCAAGCTGCGCGCGCTGCTGCAGCGACGCAAGAACCGTGACCTGTTCGATCTTCATCACGGTCTGGAGCAGCTGCTGCTCGATCCGGGGAAACTCATTGCGTGTTTCGACCACTACCTGGCGTTGGAGGGCAAGCCCATCACGCGCGCTGCGGCGGAGCAGCGGATGCTGGAAAAGCTCACTCGCAGTCTCACCGAGGACGTCGCGCTTCTGTTGCCGGCGGGTGTTCGATTCACCGAAGAAGATGCGCTTCGAGCTTTCGAGCGCGTTTGGAGAAATCTAATCGCCCAGATCAAAGGTAATGGGTGGAACTCGAGCGAGAAAGTTATCGCGCAATTGCGCAAGAACGGCTATCCAGATTTGCTGAAAGGGATCTGAGGCGCCTGCGCACAATTGCGCCAACTTGGCACCGCGTGGTCCGAGACGTTTCGAATCCATCGTTCGGCGGCGAATCAGCAGCACTGAACTTGCGTTACAGTATCGGCACCAGAGTCCGGGCCGCCGCCGCGAGACTGGGATCCAGCGTCACG
>CAZRNL010000526.1:0-2221 GCA_964601395.1 uncultured Silicimonas sp.
GGATGCAAGGCCTTCATCCAGCCGCTCGGTCTCGGCCATCGGGTCCCTGCGCGCCCGGTTCGTGAGTTCGACAAGCAATTGCTCTTCGGGCGTCAGGCCGGCCCAGCCCGGATCCTGGGTTTCGTACGGTATATCGGGCTGTGAAGCGGCCGGTTCCGGCTTTGCCGGAGGGCCGCCCGTGTCGTCGAGGCCGGTTGGTGGGGGCGGGTAGTCTGGCTCGTTCGGCGCCGGTCCGTCGCTCGAGGGGGCGGTCTCCGGTTCGGAACGGGACGATCCGCCCAGGGCGCCAAGCCCGAAAACGGCAGCGAACGTGCCCATGAGTAGCGGTAGCAATCCTGATAGCATGCCCTGCTCCTGAATACCCCCCGAAGAGGATTACCCATCAAGGCGCCCGGATTTTCAAGTTCGGTTGCCCGAACCGCAGGTTTCCGGCGGAGTGTCGCTCAGCGCCTGCGCATCGGGTCGAGGCGGGCGTAAATATGGGCAGATGGCTGTTGCGGGGGTCCGGCTGTCACGTCGCGGTTTGGCGTTCGACTGCCGTGGGCTGATACGGAAACTCTCAATCGGATGGCGGCCCGACATTGGGCAAAAGGATCATGCAACCATAGCGAGAAAATGGGTTCGTTTCGGTAAATCGCGCATCGAGCCTTACGAGATGCGCCCTCTCTGCCACTGCAGCCAGTCCCTGAAGGCCCTGTTCCGTGCAGAGCGGGCTTCCCGGAGATATCGGGCAGAGAGTTTCAAATATTCTTCATGCGCGCGGTGCATTTCACTGAGTTGCTCGAATTTGAGCATCGCTTCGTCAACGCTGTTCCCATACTTCCACGGTTCTTTGAGGAAACTTCGGATCTCCTTGCGGATCTCCTCGAATTTATACCGCTCGGGGTCGCCCAGTTCGAGCGGCATGGTTTCACGGTCGAGGCTGCGGCGAAGAAGGGCAAGACGCGCTTCGGCCGCCGCGAGCCGATACGCGCGCCTCACCCCCTCGTCCGTCGCGATCGACAAAGGCGACGGCGGCTTCTCACTGTTCAGGACGATGCACAGCCATTGAAGGACATCGGCCTCATCGGGAGCGGCTGTCAGGCCATGACGCCGTGCGTTCTGCGACGTCAGGGCTTTCCCGTTCTCGGTGGTCGGCCCCGTGCTCTTCTGCGCGTTCCGACGGTTCGCGGCGACCTGATCTGCGCTCGTCATCCGATCATCTCGATGATTTCGGCGGGCCGCAGCGACCGCAGCGCGTCGAGGTCGCGTTTCACGTCCCGCTTGCGCTTCTCCAGTTCGGCGATCTTCCGGTCGTGGTAGCCGGCATTCGAGTTCCAGGTCGCAAAAACGTTCGCCAGGACGGATAGCAAATCCATCCCGAGGCCCGCGATCTCGTTCTCGGCTTTGAGCGCGGTCTCAGGGTTGGGATCCACCGCACGCAAGGCAAGAGCCTCTCCCGCACGCCGGGCAGCCTCCTTGTCGAAGGGACGATCTACGAAATCTTCATCGGCATGACCTGCATCGATCCAGTCGTCATATTCCTTGTCGAGCTCCGACTCATGGGCGTCCTTCCGAAAGGCGATATAGGCCTCCACGACCTTTTCCCGCACGTTGTTGACGTAGCAGCGATCACGCATGCGGCGGTGTTGCTGAAGCTCCCACTCGAGCGCGATCAGGTTGTCCGCCGTGACGCATTCATACGCGGTGCCGGGCATCAGGGCGCGCAGCAACTGGAGCCGGAACTCCTCGAAGCCTTGGCTGGCTTGCGCCGGCATCAGTTCCCGTTTCGGGAGCAGGTCGAGAAACGACGTCAGGCCGAACCGCTCGGGGTCGGGAAGCTTCGTGACGCTTGCGTTGGTCTTGCTCATCTCAGTATCTCCTTTTCAATCCAAACAATTTCAGTGCGTTGGACCACGGCCCGGGCGGATCGCGCGTGCGTCTCCTGTTCGCCTCGCCGCGTCGCCGGATTTGGCGAAAGCGCAAGGACAGCGCGGCTTTCGGAATAGACATCTCAGCTCTCCCTCGTCTCGCGTGGCACCGGGTCAAGGCGAAGCCAGGGTGAGCGTGTCGCGATCTCGACGGCGAACTCCTCACTCCGCCAGATGTTGCGCAAGCTGGCCTCGGCGAACATCGGAGTGCAGGGGTGGATGCAGAACAACACGTCGTACGGGTCCAGATACCCGAAGCCACATGCTATCGAGGTTTCGGAAAAGAGATCTTGCAGCAGCCGATAGGCCTC
>CAZRNL010000527.1:0-1664 GCA_964601395.1 uncultured Silicimonas sp.
AAGATCATGCCGCAACCCTTTCCGTCGTAACGATTTCTTCCAACCGGATCACCCTGTCAAAACGCGCACTCAGCCTCTCGTCGTGGCTGACCATGAGAAGCGACGAGCCCGCATCGGTCGTCTGATCGAAAAGCAGGCCCAGGAATCTGTCCTGCGTCGTCGCGTCGAGCGCCGAGGTCGGCTCGTCGGCAACGATAAGTGGCGGCGAGCCGATCAGAGCCCGCGCGACGGCGACGCGCTGCTGCTGACCTACGCTCAGTCGCCCAGCCTGAGTGGACAGGACACCCTCCGGTAGATGCAGCGCGGCACAGAGCCGCTCGGCCTCCTGCGCGGCATGACCCGCGCGAGCCCTCCGCTCGGGAGCAAAGCGCAACGGCAAGAGGATGTTATCCGACACGCGCGCGTAGGGCAGCAGGTTGAACTGCTGGAAAATGACGCCGATTCGCTCGGCGCGGAACCTATCGCGGGCACCCGCGCTCAGCGTGCCCAGATCCGTCCCGCAGACCGCGACCCTGCCCCTGTCCGCGGGAACGATCCCGCAGACGAGCGACAGGAGCGTCGACTTGCCGGATCCGCTCTCACCAAGCAACAAGACGCTTTCGCCCGGAGCCACCGAGAAGGATGAACAGGCAATCGCGAACCCTCCCCGCCCGGGCCAGGCAAAGAATACATCGGACAGGGAAAGGGCGGGTTCCGTCATGATCAGTTCAGGGTAAGTTCCGCCGCGGCGCGACCGATCTCGGCTGCGCCAGCGCCAGCTTCGGTGACGAACTGCGCCTCGATCTCCTGCGCATTCTCGAAGGTTTCGAAGAACGGAAAGCCCACGGTCGTCAGATTCTCCGGATGTTCGCAGGCGAAGATGTAGCGTGCGTGGAATTCGCTGTGTTCCGCGCCGCCTTCATGTGCGTCGCCCTCACCCTCGGCATGCTCCTCGTGGTCGTGATCCTCGCTTTCGGCGTGGTCATGCTCGGCGTCCTCGTCGGGGCCATGGTCGCCCGAATGAAGATGGGCGAGCACTTCAGTCAGCCGGCACTCTGCTGCTTCCGGCAGAGTGACGATGTTCTCGGGCAGCAGCATCGTACGGATCGCCGCCTCGACGGCGTCTTTATCCTTATCCGTACTAGCCGCGTATTCAAAGCCGACAATGTCCGCGCCGGGTGAAGTGAAGTTCATTTCCAGAAGTCCATCCTCGACTGCAAGTTCAAGAGTGCTGACACCATGAACATGTGCGCCCATCTCGCGCGATTCTTGTGCCAGAAGCGGGGCGGCGGCGACCGACGCCAGAAGGGCCAATTGGATAGTTCTCACGATATGTCCTTTCGTTGTCATTTGAGAAGATCAAGGCTGGGAACGAACGTGCCGGCGCGGTGCCAGCCCGACCCGCATGTTGAAGAGGTGCCAAGGTTCGTCCTTCGACCGGGTCGCATCGACGTCATCGGCTGCGCACCTTGCCGGTCTCGGGACAGGGTCCGCGCCTCGGCGCGATCAAGCGCTGCGATGGCGGATTCGATGCCTTCCCTTCGCGCTCTCGCCCGCTGCCAGATGATCCGGCAGGACGCCGGGGACCAGGGCAGCGCCGCCGACGCAAGCCATCGCCTGGTGGGAGGTGGGAGTGCGTCGAAGGCGCGCATGGGATCTTCGTGCCGCCTACGTTTGCGGAGCGA
>CAZRNL010000527.1:1674-2216 GCA_964601395.1 uncultured Silicimonas sp.
GTGGCCGACTTTCTCACCGCCGTTCTCACCCTCCCGGCAGGCGCCTTTACCGATGCCGCACGCCGCCAGACAGGAAACGGATCGGGAAGGTCGGGAAGGGTGTCTGCGCTTTGCCCGGGATGCTCGGGCAACAGGCAGGCGTCGAGCCGGGCCTTCAGCCGGGACCAGTCGATACCAGCACCGATGAAGACGATCTCCTGTCGCCGGTCGCCCCAGGGCTCGGCCCAGTGCTGCGCGATGTAGGCGCGCGCGCTGTCGTGCTCGGGCCAGCGCGCCTTCGGCACGGCTGCCCACCAGGTACCGAGTGGCTTCACCGACGACAGCGCACCGGCGAGCGAGAACTCGGCCAACCAGTCGGGTCGCGTCGCGATCCAGAAATGTCCCTTCGCACGGATGACACCCGGCATTTCTCCGTTCAGAACCGCCAGGATCTTCTCAGGCTCGAAAGGGCGGCGGGCGCGGTAGACGTAGCTTGTGACACCATACTCCTCGGTCTCGGGCACGTGGTCGGCAAAGCCGTAAAGCTCCTTGGCCCACATCGG
>CAZRNL010000528.1:0-2199 GCA_964601395.1 uncultured Silicimonas sp.
CGCGTGAAATACAGAAACAGCAGGACGACGCCTGGTGCTGCCAGAAGGCGTAGGGTCGTTAGGATGTTCGGGATCGTCCAGCTCATGGAACTGGAATAATGTGCCTGCCGCCGGAGGGAAAGGGCTTGCGTGCACCGGGGGCAACGCACGATGATGTTATGGGCGTTTAACAATGAAAGCCTAAGTGTATTGGTATGGGTATCGCGCTTGCCAGACGTTCCGGATACAGTCGCGCCGAGTATCTCTCGGACACGGCGGTGCACCTGACCGGCGTTCTTGCGGTTACGGCGGCAGTACCTGTCTTGATCGTGCTCGCGGCGCTACTGGATGGCAGTGTCGGGCGGGTTACCGCAGTGACCGTCTACGGCGCTTCGCTGTTCGCAATGATTGCGTGTTCGGCAATTTACAACATCTTCCCCCATCCCGAATGGGAATGGCTGCTTCAGCGGCTGGACCATTCGGCGATCTACCTGAAGATCGCGGGCACCTACACCGCTTTCGTACTAATCGCCGGCCAGGGGTTCGTGTTGGCTGCAGGTCTTTGGGCGGCAGCGCTGGCGGGGATCTCGCTGAAACTGATCTCGCCCCAGCGCTGGCGATGGCTCGGATTGTCACTGTACCTGGGCATGGGCTGGGCGGCGACGTTGCTGGGCTGGAATATTTTCGCCGAGCTTCCCGGCGAGGTCATCGCGCTCGTCGCATCGGGCGGGTTGCTCTATACCGTGGGGGTCGGCTTCTACCTTTGGGAACGGCTGCCGTTTCACTATACGATCTGGCATCTCTTCGTGCTCGCGGCGAGCCTGACGATCTATGCGGGGCTTGTCGTGGCACTCATGGCCTGACGGTCAGAGAAACTCGATTGATGCAACGCGAGCTTTGAAGAACGGGAAATAGTCCGCGGTATCGAACAGATTGCCGCCTTCGACGCTGGTAGGAAGTCTGTAGCCTTCGAACTCACGATAGTCGCTCAACGTGCCGCCGAAAGGCTGCGAACGATATTCAGCATCAGCGTTTGCATTGCTCCAACGATCAATGACGACCTTGACAGGCGCACCATCGCTCCGAACGGTGATGTCCACCCATTGCGTAAAGCCGCCCGAGGTCATTGTCGCGCGGGCGGTGTCGACGCCGCGCGCTTCCCATGCCACGCCGTCTGATGGCAGAAGCGATGCGGGCACCCAGAACGCGGCTTCGGAGACAACGCGACCGTAGGCCGAGCGGTGGTGATCGGGATCGTTCGATGTTCGGACGATCGGAATAAGATGGAACAGCCAGAAGCGGGTCCATGACGCTTCCGGAAGAATGCCATCCGAACCCGTGACCGGCCCGCTCTTCAGCCGCCACACCAGACCAAGAGGAGGAGCGAGGATCTGGTGCGCGGACATCGGGTTGTACTTCGGTTCAGCCTTGCTGCCGAGGCCCAGTTCGCCCGTCATCCGGATGTCGGCGACAGTCCTGATCGGCGTGCCGGGGGCGATAGCGAATGCGAAATAACGACGAGCGGGTTCGGGAAGATCCGCGACCATGGCGGGGTCGAAGACCTGACCTGCATTTCCGGAAGTCGCCGCGAGTCGTGCCCAGGCCCTGGACGCAGCAACGGCGTCGGAAACGCGCCAAGTGGCCAAAGCCGCAAGGACCAGGATCAGGATTCCGATGATGATCTCGAGGATCAGCACGCTCGGGTTACCCCTTCTCGTGGAAGAAATCGTAAATCGTCTCTGCGATGGTATCCGAAATGCCCTCGACGGCCTTGAGATCGGTCAAACCTGCGCGTGCCACCGCTTTGGCCGATCCGAAATGCGCCAGGAGCGCGCGTTTGCGGGTGGCTCCGACGCCCGGAACGTCGTCGAGCGGCGTGGCGCCAACGGCCTTGGATCGTTGGGCGCGGTGTGCGCCGATGGCAAAACGGTGGGCCTCGTCCCGCATCCGCTGGACGAAGTACAGCACCGGGTCGCCCCGCTGGAGCGCGAATGGGCGTTCCTTGTAGCGGTAGAATTCCTCCTTGCCCTGGTCGCGGTCTATGCCCTTGGCGACGCCTACCATTGGCACGTCCTCGACCCCCAGTTCCGCCAGGATTTCATGTACGGCACTTACCTGCCCTGCCCCACCGTCGATCAGCAACAGATCGGGCCAGGCGCCGGATTGTCGGTCGGGATCTTCCTTGAGGAGTCGTTTGAACCGACGGGTCAACACCTCTTT
>CAZRNL010000529.1:0-2196 GCA_964601395.1 uncultured Silicimonas sp.
GCAGACGCTGGAGAACAACCCCGCCTTCGTGCATGGCGGCCCATTCGCGAATATCGCGCATGGCTGCAACTCGGTCATCGCCACGACGACCGCGCTGAAACTGGCCGATTATGTGGTGACGGAAGCGGGCTTCGGCGCCGATCTCGGGGCCGAGAAGTTCATGAACATCAAGTGTCGCAAGGCCGGTCTCGCACCTGACTGCGTGGTTCTGGTGGCCACCGTGCGGGCGATGAAGATGAATGGGGGGGTCGCGAAGTCGGATCTCGGGGCCGAGAACGTGGCGGCGGTGAAGGAAGGCTGCGCGAACCTCGGGCGTCATATCGGGAACCTCAAACAGTTCGGCGTACCCGTCGTCGTGGCGATCAATCACTTCATCAAGGACACCGACGCCGAGATCGAGGCGGTGAAGGAGTATGTTGCCTCGCAAGGGTCCGAAGCAATTCTGTCAAAGCATTGGGCCGACGGCTCGAAAGGCAGCGAGGCGCTGGCAAGGCGGGTGGCGCAGATCGCCGAGAGCGGCGCATCACAGTTCGCGCCGCTTTACCCTGACGAGATGCCGCTCTTTCAGAAAATTTCCCGTATCGCCAAGAGCATATACCATGCCAGCGAAGTCATTGCCGACAAGTCGATCCGCGATCAGTTGAAGGTCTGGGAAGATGCGGGCTATGGCCATCTGCCGGTCTGCATGGCCAAGACGCAATACAGCTTTTCGACGGATCCCAATCTGCGCGGAGCGCCCACGGGCCATACGGTTCCGGTGCGTGAAGTGCGGCTGTCGGCGGGTGCCGGGTTTGTCGTCGTCATCTGCGGTGAGATTATGACCATGCCGGGCCTTCCGCGCACCCCTGCGGCCGAGACGATCCGGCTGAACGATGCAGGCGAGATCGAAGGGCTGTTCTGACACGATCGTTCGCTCGGTATCGCGTCGGTATTGCGCCGGTATCACGCCGGTGCGATGGATCGAGCGCGCAGTGAAAGGAAACCCGGGACATGACGGCGACGATTATCGACGGAAAGGCCTTTGCCGCGACGGTGCGCGCCAAGGTGGCGACCCATGTTGCGCGATTAAAGGACGAGCACGATATTTCGCCGGGGCTCGCCGTTGTTCTGGTGGGCGAGGATCCCGCAAGCCAGGTCTATGTCCGCTCGAAGGGCAAGCAGACCGTCGAGGTGGGCATGAAGTCGGTCGAGCACCGTCTCGAGGCCGACACGTCGGAGGCTGATCTTCTGGCCCTGATCGAGAACCTGAACACCGATCCAACGATCCACGGTATCCTCGTCCAGTTGCCGCTGCCAAAGCATCTGGACGAGGATCTGGTGATCAACGCGATCGACCCGGCCAAGGATGTGGACGGGTTCCATATTTCGAATGTCGGACTTCTGGGGACGGGGCAGAAATCTATGGTGCCCTGCACGCCGCTAGGCTGCCTGATGATGCTGCGTGATCACCTTGGATCACTCTCGGGCATGGATGCGGTTGTGATCGGACGGTCGAACATTGTCGGTAAGCCAATGGCGCAGTTGCTGCTGGGCGACAGCTGCACTGTGACCATCGCACATTCGCGGACGAAGGACCTGCCGGACGTCGTGCGCCGCGCGGACATTGTCGTGGCAGCAGTCGGGCGGCCCGAAATGGTGCCCGGCGACTGGATCAAGCCCGGTGCGACCGTGATCGATGTGGGTATCAATCGGATCGACACGGGCGACGGCAAGACGCGGCTGGTGGGCGATGTGGATTATGCGAGCGCCAGCAAGATCGCGGGGGCAATCACTCCAGTGCCGGGCGGCGTCGGACCGATGACCATCGCCTGCCTTCTGGCCAACACGGTAACGGCCTGCTGCCGGATGCACGGCCTTTCGGAACCCGAGGGGCTGACCGCCTGAGCAAGGCGGCAACGGTTGCGGAGTTCTTTTCCGCCGGATCGCATTTTCCGGCCCGAAGGGCTTATCATGGTGCGGCACGGACAAGGAGGACTTGGAATGCTGAATATCATAGTCGCCGTTCTGACGATTTCCTACATCCTGGTTGCCTATGTCGCGCCGGTCCTGGCCATCGGGCTGTCGGTCTTTTGGGCCTATCAGTCGATGCAGAGTGGCGGAGGTTTCGGTGGTGCCGTCGTGACCTTCCTTCTGAGCGCAATCGTCCTGCTGGTTGCCCTGTTGCTGGCCAAGCGCCTGCTCAAATGGGTGATGAAC
>CAZRNL010000530.1:0-2190 GCA_964601395.1 uncultured Silicimonas sp.
TCCACGGGCTTTTCATCGGAGCGAGGCCCGTGAACCGCGCGATGCGCTTCCTGGAGCGCATGCTTCTTCGGCGCACGGCGTTGCTCTGGGTCTCCTCGCCCGGCTTTCTCAGCGGCTATTTCAAACCCGTCCAGGGGTATTCCGGTCCGGTCGAAGTCATCGAGAACAAACTCTGGTTCGACCGGACGGTCCCCCGCCGCCCCTTGCCCGAAGACCGGCAGACGCCCGCGGATGTGCTGACCCTGGGCTGGGTCGGTTCGATCCGGTGCCGGCAAACTCTGGAGCTCCTGGCGGAGTGCGCGCGCCGCATGGGCCCAAAGCTCCGGATCGCGATCCACGGCAATGTCCATCGCCACACTCTCGACACATTCGACGACATCGTCGCCAGTCACGAAACGATCACCTATCACGGCCCCTACAGCTATCCCGACGATCTCGAACGCATCTATCTTGGCTGCGACGCGGTCTGGGCTCAGGATCTGTGGCAACGGGGAAGCAATTCGGACTGGCTTCTGCCGAACCGGATCTACGAGGCAAGCTGGTTCGGCTGTCCCTCGATCGCCGTGGCGGACACCGAGACCGGACGCCGCATCGCAGCATCGGGTCTGGGCTTCACGATTGCGACACCGGACGCAGGCGCGCTGGCAGCGCTTCTGGACAGTCTGGACCGGGACAAATTGCGCGCGGCATCGGCAAGTCTCCTTTCAATTCAAGGCTCGGAGTTCCGGCTCACCGCCGAGGATGTCGCCCGTGCGCTTGCTCCGGCCCTGCGCCAGGACGATCGCGAAGCGATGCCCCGCGACCTCGCCTCGAATATCTGAATCACCCTGTGCTTTCTGCGCTGCCGAATCATCTGATCCGTCCGTCAACCGTGTCAGTCGTCCGCAAACCGCCCACTTCGCAGGCAATCCGCTTTCTCCGTCGTGAAGCGGCAGATCAGCCCCGGAAACGCCTGTCTTGTGGTCGGCTCTGGACCGGTCACTAGGTATTGCGGTCCGTGGTCCCGAGCGGCGAATTCAGGCCCCGCCGACGTCCCGAAAAAGTGGCGGAATACCGCCCAGATTTGGGCACTTGCCAAGAAATTTCTGGTAGTCCGTCCGCCTGTGGCATCACTTGCCCATGTGGGGGCTCCTGTAGGGGAGCCAAAGAAATGGACGTTTCCAATCCTGCGGCGGATCGCAGGGAAACCATAGACAGGAGCGCGGACGCATCGGCTGGCTCGGCGACGCGCAGACCCTCCAAAGGTCCGATCGGCGGAATAGCGAAGCGAACGCTTGACACCACCTTCGCTCTGATCTGCATCATCCTGTTTTCTCCACTTTTTCTGCTGGTCGCCCTGGCGATAAAGCTGACGTCGCCCGGCCCGGTTCTGTTCGGACACACGCGCATCGGACACAACGGTGCGCGTTTCAGGTGCTGGAAGTTCCGAACCATGGTGACGGATGGCGACACCGTTCTGGAACGCCATCTGGCCAGCCACCCCTCGGCCCAAGCGGAATGGCAGGAAACCCGCAAGCTTCGGCACGATCCGCGCGTCACGCGGCTGGGACAGGCGCTGCGCGACTACAGCGTCGACGAACTGCCGCAGCTTCTGAATGTCTTTCTCGGGCAGATGAGCCTCGTCGGACCGCGCCCCGTGGTGCATGACGAACTGGAACGCTACGGTCATGCGGCCGAAGCGTACCTTGCGGCGCGTCCGGGAATCACCGGCCTGTGGCAGACCAGCGGGCGCAGCGACACGACCTACGAGCACAGGGTGGCGCTGGACCGCCGCTACGTCTCGGAATGGACCTTCGCCCTTGATTGCCTGATCATCCTGCGGACCATTCCGGTCGTTCTCGGCGCCAAGGGCGCTTGCTGAGGCCGTGACCACCGCGCCCGATCCTACGAAGTCAGAGCGCTTCGCGCCGCACCTGACGGCGGGCCGCTCGCGGGCTGCTCTGGTGGGGACGCTCTGGTCTCTGCTGCACACGCTGATCCCGACTCTGAGCGGGACGCTGGTGTTCTACCTCAGCGCGACCTTGCTGACACCTTCCGATTTCGGCCAGCTGGCGATTGCCCTGGGCGTCGTCTCTGTTGTTCTGGCGCTTTCGCCCCTTGCCTTCGCCGAGGCGCTGATCCAGCGCAAGACGCTTGAGCGTTCGCACGCGGATGCCGTCTTCCTAATCAGTTGCCTCTACGGCTTGCTGT
>CAZRNL010000531.1:0-2189 GCA_964601395.1 uncultured Silicimonas sp.
CTGGAACGGCCCGCTCGGCGCCTTCGAAATCGAACCCTTCGACACGGCGACCAACGCGGCGGCCCGCAAGGCGGCGGACCTGACGAAAGCGGGCTTGCTGGTATCCGTGGCGGGAGGCGGCGACACCGTGGCGGCACTCAACAAGGCCGGAGTGGCCGACGACTTCAGCTATATCTCGACAGCGGGCGGAGCATTCCTGGAATGGATGGAAGGCAAGGAACTGCCTGGAGTTGTTGCACTAGAGAAAGCAGGCGACGCCTGAGTCGGAGGAATTCCATGAGCGACGAGAAAGACAAGTCACCCACCGACCGGTTGCAGAATGCAGCCGCTGATCTGGGTCGCAAAGGCCGGAGCCTGATAGGTCAGGTCATGAACCCTGACAGCGATCTGGCCAACCGGATAAGGTCGCAAGCCTCCGAGTGGCGCACACGCGCTCACATCCGAGGCGACAGTGTGGTCAGCGGATTGTCAGAAGCGGGTCAAGCTATTAGGACAGGCACGAGCACTGAAAAGGGATTTGAAGGAATGGACCAGAAACAAGCAGAACAGATGCGCTCCGGTAAAGGGTTTGTAGCGGCGCTGGACCAGTCCGGAGGCTCGACGCCGAAGGCGCTTCGGCTCTACGGGATAGGTGACGACCGGTACAGTTCCGAAGCAGACATGTTCGATCTCATCCACGAGATGCGGGCCCGAATTGTCCGAGCTCCGGCCTTCAACGGCGACAAGGTAATCGGCGCAATTCTGTTCGAGATGACCATGGACCGCGACTTCGAAGGGAAGCCGGCGGCAAAGTACCTCTGGGAAGACAAGCGCGTCGTACCGTTCCTGAAATGCGACAAGGGCCTCGAGGGAGAGGTCAACGGTGTTCAGTTGATGAAACCGATGGCTGATCTGGATGACCTGATGGTCCGCGCCCGTGAAAAGGGCATTTTCGGAACCAAGATGCGGTCCGTTATCAATGCTGCAAACAAGACCGGAATAGCGGCAATCGTCGCCCAGCAGTTCGAAGTCGGCAAACAGATTCTGGGGCATGACCTGATGCCGATCATCGAGCCCGAAGTGAACATCACCATCGAGGACAAGGCCGAGGCCGAGGCCATTCTGCGCTCGGAGATCCTCAAGCATCTCGACGGGCTTGATCGTGAGGTCATGCTGAAACTGTCTTTGCCGTCCGAGGCCAACTTCTACGCCCCACTGATCGCGCACAAGAATGTCATGCGCGTCGTCGCTCTTTCCGGAGGTTATTCACGGGACGAGGCGAACGAACTTCTCGCCAGTAACACCGGCATGATCGCAAGCTTCAGCCGGGCTCTGACGGAAGGCCTTTCGGACGCACAGTCGGACGACGAATTCAACGCTGCGATCGCCGCGACCATCGATTCCATCTACCAGGCCTCGATCAGCTGACCAGATCGGATAGCACAAAGACACCGGGCGCGGCTCTGCGGGGGCGCGCTTTTCCGGTCCAGTGAGGTTTAGGCGCAGCTTCGCAGGCAGGGTTTCGCCGGAACGCCAGATTCTCCTTTAACGTGACTTCAGGTTTTGGCATGGTCACCCGAAAGGCTCCCCAGAGGGCCGTCGAGGCAGAAACATGACGAGCAGTCTCAACCGACCCGGACTAGGTGTTGTCGCCTATTTTGCGCTGATGTTCTCGCTCGGCGTCTACTTCATGTTCGCCAGCGTGCAAGGCGACTTCGGTCTGTTCCGCAGGGTGCAGATCAATGCGGAAGCGACGACGCTGCAGGTCGAGCGCGATCGGCTTGCTTCCGAAGTCACCCTGCTCGAGAACAAGACGAAGCGGATGTCGGATACCTATCTGGATCTGGACCTGCTGGACAGTCAGGCCCGGGACGTGCTGGGTCTGATTCGTTCGGACGAAATAGTCCTGAACTGACTCGCCCATCACCCTCCGGTGCCGATGAACCGGACGCTGATCCTGTCTTGCCTTGCAGTCAGGGCATATCACCCTTGCCGTTGTTCCGCGTCTTTCTGCGTGCGTTTCAGGATGGCATGATATAGACGATAGTTTAACACTGAACTACTTTTTGAGAACGACAAGGGAGGACAATGCCGATGGCCGCTAAAGCTGCGACCCGGAAATCCAACGCCTCGAAAGAGGAACTCCTCAAGTATTATCGCGAGATGCTTTTGATCCGCCGGTTCGAGGAAAAGGCGGGCCAGCTTTACGG
>CAZRNL010000532.1:0-2188 GCA_964601395.1 uncultured Silicimonas sp.
CGACGATCTCAAGCGCCTGCTCGCCGGTGTCGGGCTGCGAAATCAGAAGCTCTTCAAGGTTCACGCCAAGCTTCTTGGCATACAACGGGTCCAGAGCGTGTTCCGCGTCGACGAACGCGCAGACACCGCCTTTCTTCTGTTCCTCGGCCACGCAATGCAGCGTCAGCGTCGTCTTGCCGGAGGATTCCGGTCCGTAGATCTCGACGATCCGGCCCTTCGGCAAGCCGCCGATTCCCAGCGCGATATCCAGCCCCAGAGATCCGGTGGACGTCGACTCGATCTCGCGCATGACGGTGTCACCGCCCAGCCTCATGATCGAGCCCTTGCCGAACTGCCGTTCGATCTGCGCCAGTGCGGAATCAAGCGCTTTCTGCTTGTCGCTGTCTTTCTTCGTTGTCATGTCGAGAATTTCTGCTGCACCCATTGGTCCTGCTCCTTATTCCACAGCCGCGAAGGCGCGGCAACGCTGCTGATGTTCGCCTCTTGTTCTTGTCTTGTGTATGGGACCAAAAAGAGAACATTTCAATCGGTTTGTTCTCAACGTTATGAAAAACTGGTCTTAAGGAAGGGTTAGCGAAACGGTATCGCTGGCAGATATTTTCCCTGCCAATGGGACGGATCAGGCCAATTGCTCGTTCACGACTGCTGTCAGTTGGTGCAGCGAGAACGGCTTTGGCAGGAAGACCGAGTTCGGGATACGGGACTGTTTCTCGACCCGTCCCTCCTCGGAGTACCCCGAGACGAAAACCGTTCGCGTGTCGGGACGCTGGCGCAAGGCCTGGCGAACCCAAGTCGGACCGTCGAGACCGGGCATGATGACGTCGGTGACGAAGACATCGACCTTCAGGCCCGGGTCTTCCAGTGTCTTCAGGGCTTCTTCGGCGTTCTCGGCTTCCAGAACCGTATATCCGCGCATCCGCAGGGCGCGCGACGCAAAAGCACGCACCGGCGCCTCGTCCTCGACCAGAAGGATGACCCCGTCGCAGCGTGTCGGCACCGGAAGGGGAACATTGGCGCGTGGCTGCTCGACAGGCTTTTCGCTGGCCTCGGCAACCGGGAAGTAAAGGCTGAACCTCGTCCACTCGCCCTGCGTGCTGTCGACGAAAATGAAGCCGCCGGTCTGCTTGACGATGCCGTAGGCCGTCGAGAGGCCAAGCCCTGTGCCCTCGCCTGTCTTCTTGGTTGTGTAAAAGGGCTCAAAAACCTTCGCCAGACCGTCGGGACTGATGCCGATGCCAGTGTCACTGAGCTCGATCACTATGTAGTCGCCCGGCAGAACATGCGCACGGTCACGTACAAGCTCGGCGGCAAGCGTCTCGGAACGGATCGTCACGCTGATCCGCCCGCCTTCCGGCATCGCGTCACGCGCATTGACAACAAGGTTCACGATCACCTGCTCCAGTTGTCGACGGTCGGCCCGGATCACCTGTTCGCCGGGGGCGTGGATCACGTCAAGCTGGATGCGCTCGCCGATCAGCCGGTTCAGAAGATGCGCGAGATCCGACATGGTATCGCGCAGGTCCAGTGCCTGAGGCTTGAGGTTCTGCTTCCGCGAAAAGGCCAGAAGCTGGCCGACAAGACTTGCCGCGCGGTTCGAGTTCTGGCTGATCTGGATCAGGTCGGCATAATCCGGATCGCCGGGATCGTGCCGCAAAAGCAGAAGGTCGCAATACCCGCTGATCGCGGTCAGAAGATTGTTGAAGTCATGTGCCACGCCTCCCGCCAGCTGGCCGATCGCCTGCATCTTCTGACTCTGGACAAACTGCGCCTCCAAAGTCTTGAGCTCTGTCGCGTCGTTCAGGATGCCAACCAGCACCACCTCGCCGTCCTCGACCGTGCGCCCAAGCGCGATTTGCAGAAACAACTCCTGACCGGGCGTTACAGCGCGGACGATCTCGGGCTTCAGAAGCCCTCGCCCGGCGGCAGCGTCCGATAACCAGTCGGCGATCGGACGGCCCATGCCCTCGACCATTTCGAAGAGAGGCGGCAGCGGGCCGTTGTCCAGCGACAGGATCGTGCGGGCCTCGCGATTGGCCTCGATCAGCATGCCGTCGGCGGCGATCTTCAGCATCGGTACCGGCAATGCCTCCAGAAGCCGCGGCTCTGCGAGAAGCCCGTCGACCGGCGACCCATGCCCGCCCTCCTGCGGAAGAAGCATGATCTCCCTCCATCCCTCGGAGTTCCTTGT
>CAZRNL010000533.1:0-2187 GCA_964601395.1 uncultured Silicimonas sp.
TCGTCCTCGCCCTCGGCAAAGACGATACGGCGCTGGGCCGTTGAGGCGGCCTCGAACACAGGGCGCATGATGAGCGCGGACTTGAACACCGAACCGTCCAGGCGCTGCTTGTAGGCGGCCATGTCATCAATCGAGCGTGTCGCGACGCCGGTTTCCATCGCGGCCTTCGCGACAGCGGAAGCGACGACGCCGATAAGGCGCGGGTCGAATGGCTTTGGGATCAGGTAGTCAGCGCCGAATGTCAGTTGCTCGCCCTGATAGGCAGCAGCCGCTTCGGCGCTGGTCGTGGCGCGCGCGAGGGCCGCGATGCCTTCGATGCAGGCAATCTTCATTTCGTCGTTGATGGTCGTTGCGCCAACGTCCAGAGCCCCACGGAAGATGAAGGGAAAACAGAGAACGTTGTTCACCTGGTTCGGGAAATCCGACCGTCCGGTCGCGATGATCGCGTCCGGCGCGACGGCGCGGGCATCGTCGGGCATGATTTCGGGTGTCGGATTGGCCAGCGCGAAAATGATCGGCCGGCTGGCCATCTTGCCTACCATTTCAGGCGTCAGGACGCCTGGGCCGGAGAGACCGAGGAAAAGGTCGGCGCCGCCAATCACATCATCGAGCGTTCGGGGGCCACCGGGCTGGGCGTATTCGGCCTTCTGTGGGGTCATGTCGGCTTCCCGGCCTTCGTGAACAAGCCCTTGCAGGTCACAGAGCCAGACGTTTTCGCGTTTCACGCCCAGTTTGAGAAGCATGTTCAGGCAGGCGATTCCCGCCGCACCTCCGCCGGTCGAGACGATTTTGATGTCCTCGAAGCGCTTCTTGGCGACGCGCAGCGCGTTGGACGCGGCAGCACCCACCACGATAGCCGTGCCGTGCTGGTCGTCGTGGAATACGGGGATGTTCATGCGCTGGTTGCAGATTCGCTCGACGATGAAGCAGTCCGGCGCCTTGATGTCTTCCAGGTTGATCGCCCCGAATGTCGGCTCCAGCGCGCAGACGATGTCAGCCAGTTTCTCGGGATCGGTCTCGTTCAGTTCGATGTCGAAACAGTCGATGTTGGCGAATTTCTTGAACAGGACCGCCTTGCCCTCCATCACGGGTTTCGAAGCCAGTCCGCCGATGTTGCCAAGACCCAGCACCGCCGTGCCGTTCGTCACCACCGCGACCAGGTTGCCGCGCGCGGTGTAACGACTTGCGGTCATCGGGTCGGCCTTGATTTCAAGGCAGGCCTCGGCGACTCCCGGCGAATAGGCGCGGGCCAGGTCGCGACCGTTCGCCAGTGGTTTGGTTGCGCGAATCTCGAGCTTCCCGGGCTTGGGGTACTCGTGATAGTCCAGCGCCGCCTGACGCAAGGATTCCTGCCTTGGATCGCTGGTCATTCTGGCGCCTCCCTGACGACTTTGTTTAGTATTAAACTATTTTCAGCACGTCCTATGCGGCCCTGACGATCCGGTCAATAGATGCCGCCTTGCGTCCTGCTTCGCGTGAGGACACTCTGCGGTAAAATTGCGGGAAGGAGCAAGGGATGAGCGACATTCGCGCAGAAGTGCGGGCGCCGACCACGAACCTGCGTGAGGACATTCCGTTCTTTACCAAGATTCTACGGATGCGATTGGACACCATCCATCCGGCCGACGATCCGCAGGTGGCCGTGTTCTCGGGCCATGGTATTCGCGTTCGGCTGGACCAGTCGTTCGATGGTCCCGGTGCATCGCTTCGCATCCTGACCGACGATCCTCTCCAGTTCGCGGAAGGCGCGCGCACCCTGACCAGCCCCGGCGGCACGCTTGTCGAGATAGACGAAGCCGACCCGCCTGTCGTCTTGCCGCCCACTGAGCACGCTTTCGTGGTGCGCCGTCTCGCCGATCAGGCACCCTGGGTGATCGGACGCGCGGGAATGCACTACCGCGACCTGATTCCGTCGCGACTGGGCGGCTCGATCATCGCCAGCCACATCCGGATCCCGGACGGCGGACCCGTCCCGGACATGGTCCACTTTCACGAGGTCGGGTTCCAGCTGATCTTCTGCTATCGCGGCTGGGTCGACCTGGTCTACGAGGATCAGGGCGAACCTTTCCGACTTCATGCCGGGAACTGCGTGATTCAGCCGCCACGGATCAGGCACCGCGTGCTTTACGCGTCGGACAGCATCGAGGTGATCGAGATTGGTGTTCCGGCGGAACACGTCACGACGAT
>CAZRNL010000534.1:0-2182 GCA_964601395.1 uncultured Silicimonas sp.
CAGGGCCTCGAGGGCGCGCTGTCGGAGGCGTCGGCGGATCTTTACGCTCCGCCTTTCCGGACGTTCCGGCTGATCACCTTGCCGCTGATCGCCCCTGCGGTGCTTGCGGGGTTTCTTCTCAGCTTCACCTTCAGTTTCGACGACTTCATCATCGCTTTCTTCGTCGCCGGCTCCGAGACGACGCTTCCGATCTACATCTTCTCGTCGATCCGGCGCGGAGTGACGCCCGAGGTCAACGCCATCGGGACGATGGTGATGCTTGCATCGCTGGTCCTGCTGGTGATCGCACAGCTCATTCTCCGGCGCGGTGACAAGCGTTGAACAATAAAACGGGTCGTCCTTATGCTTCTTGAGAACCGCGTTGCATTCGTCACGGGAGCTGGCTCCGGAATTGGAGCGGCCGGCGCCGAGGCGCTCGCGCGTGAGGGCGCGCTCGTCATCGTTACCGACAAGAATGGCGAGGCCGCATCATCCGTGGCAACTCGCATCACCGACGCCGGAGGTGCAGCCAAATCACGCGCGGTCGACGTCATTGAGGATGACGCACTTTCTTCAGCGATAGAGGACGTGGCGCGCAACGAAGGCCGACTTGATATCCTGCACTCCCACGCCGGCGTCCAGATCGAAGGAAAACTTGAACAGGTCGCAGTCACCGACATGGATTTGTCCTGGAAATTGAATGTGCGGTCTCATTTTGTCGCCTGCCAGGCGGCACTTGCGCCAATGCGTCGGCAGGGAGCGGGCAGCGTGATCATCACCTCCTCGAACTCAGGTGTCCAATACGACCGGGAAATGATCGCCTATACGACGACCAAGCACGCGGTTCTTGCGATGACCAGACAGATGGCAGCCGACTACGCGAAGGAAAACATTCGCTTCAACGCGCTTTGCCCGGGGTTCATCGATACGCCGTTCAACCTTGGATTCGAAGCGCAGATGGGCGGACGTGACAAGCTTGAGGACTATATCCGCGACGCCATCCCCATGGGTCGCTTCGGCACAGTTCATGAGATTGCAAATGCCATCGTTTTTCTGGCGTCGGACCGATCTTCGTTCATGACGGGCCATGCGTTCGTTGTCGATGGCGGCGAATGCATCTGAGAGTTCGGGGACCGAGAGGGTCCAGACAGGGCAACTCGCACAGCGGACCGATCTGCCAGGCACACATCGCGTCACGAAGTCATCGAACGCGACAGCGATACCGGAAACCTCCCCAGGCAGGCTTCGAAACACCGGACACGCCGTGATCCTGATCAGCCACCGGATGCCTGACGTCTCCAGTGTCGCTGACCGGGTCGCGGTTCTGAGGCGCGGGATCAAGGTCGCCGACAAACCGATTGCCGCAACTTCACCCGAGGAGGTGACGGGCCTGATTACAGGCGCCGTCGAGACCGCTTGAGAGGCCAGGCAAAGGCGATGGAACGTTCGTGAAGTGCTTTGCGGAGTCGAAGTCTCTCAGGTCGAACCCTCTGCGGTCCGCGCTTGCTCAAACCACGCATTCAGGCGGCGGAAGTCTCCACCGAAAGCCCTGCTCTTCAACTCCTCGTAGATCACGGAACAGCCGGAAGCATCAGCACCCGCCAGTCGCCCCGCCTGAGCCCTTAGCTCGCAGTCAAGGTAGAGGGCCTGCAGGTCGGCGATGGAAATTCGGTCCTGATCAGCGCTTGATGCACCGGCCACGAGGAGAAGTATTGCGAAAATTTTGATCATCTGAGCCTCCCGATCATTCGGTCAAGGCTAGGCGCACAGCAGCTGGCGCGCCTGAGGCTTCAGTCACAGACCGCCACAGTTATAGCCTGAAGATCGCGGATCTTATGGGACGCAGGTCCCATGTCGTTCCTTCGGCACCCAGACCGCGGTCGCGAACGGTTGCGATGGCTTCTTCGCGGGAATTGACAGCAAGTCCGGCGGGGATCGACGTGGCATGATTGGACAGTGTCGTGTCGCGAATTCCTCGGCAATGGCTACGTGGGATTCTGATGCGACAAGTGCGAAGTAGCCTGGACTTGAGCGCCCGACCATTCATTCGCAGCAGCACGGGAATGTATGAAAAATCATCCAACAATGAATGAAAAATAATCCTATCAGGTTAAAATTATAAGGAATTGTTCGGAATCACACTTTGGTACACCGTATGCGCCGTCTCGACCCCATTGATTTCGCGGGTTCCCCCGCGTTGGCT
>CAZRNL010000535.1:0-2176 GCA_964601395.1 uncultured Silicimonas sp.
GCCCTCCACGCGGCGCCACAGCAGCGAGGCATAGCCGCCGAACAGCCGTTCGCCTACCGCATCGAAGACATCGTATTTCTGGATTTCGACAAAGGCGTCGGGGCCGAGCCACTCAACCTTCAGCACTTCGAGCGTGGCGTCATGCGCAGGGCTGGCTGCGACATTGACCCAGAAAGCTTTGATCGCTTCAGAGTCCGATAGCAGCGTTGCATTATCGGTCGAATACAGCGAGCCGGGGCCATAGAGCGCCATGATCCCGGACACATCGCCCGAACGGATGCCCTCGAGGATCACGCGGGTGCGGTTCTCGAGGATGGGCATGAGGTCAGCCTCACCAGCATCATCCTTGATCTCCACCCGGATCAACCGGACTTCGACACTATCGCTGAGGTTGATCGGAGAGTGTGGGGCTTCGGGGCCTTTCCACATGGTTAGTGGCAGCTGCAAGGGAGGCCCTTTGCGCGAATCGAAGATTACGTTTCCTTGGGCGTCACGGTCGATCCACTCATCGGCCTGCATGATGTGGAGAACGCTTGGCCAACGATGGAAATGGAGCGGCTCGACCTCGCCGGGGCCAAGCGTGACCTCAAGCACCCGAACGCGCTCATTCTCCAACAGGATCTTGTGATTGTCCGGTGCGGCAACAGTCGCCTCCAGCTCGCTAGGCCAGATCGCGGGGTCGCCGGTCAAATAGTTGATTTGATCGTCTTGGACGACCTTTGGTGCAGGAGCGTTGCTGCTGTTGGCACTTGGTGTGAGATCTGAATTCTGGGCGGAGCCCTGTGGGTGAGCCTGCGTTGCGGCAAGCAGAGCAGGCAGCAGCGCGGCGGCGGACCAGAAGCGGAGCTTGACCATATCAGCGCGCCCCTTCGGGCACCACATGGGTCGACCAGCTGTCGATCATCAGCAGCCATTCGCCCGAAGGCGCGCGGCGGTAGACACAAGTGCCCTTGCCGACCTCGCCAATCTCCGCCCCGTCCTCGCGCGAGCGATAGCGGGCGGTGTAGGTGTAGCGGCTGACGGCAAGGTCGCCGGATTGTTCGAGCGCGTGTTCGGTCTTGTCCCACTGCGCCGCGTACCCTGCGAAGAAGCCTGTCGCCCATTCGCGCACGGCGTCCTGGCCGATCAGTTCCGGCTCGCCGGGCACCTGGAACACGATGTCCTCGCTCATCAGCGCCAGGATGCGGTCGGTGTCGTTGGAATTGATCGCCGCGACATAGGCGTGATGCAGGCCGGTTGCGGGCCTTGCGGTGATGGTCATGCTGGATGTCCCCTGATCTGGAATGGGAACCCCGGCGGGCGAGTGGGTCGCATCCTCGCCAGCCGGAGTTCCGGCCACGCTTCCCCCCGTCAGCGCGGTTTGTACTCCTGCAGCAGCATCGAGCTGATCACAGTCCGATAGGTGGCGCGATTGCCACTGGCGGTGGCCTGCTGTTCGATGGTGGTCTTCGACCAGGCGTCAAACGCCTTGTCGCGGCGTTCCTGCTCGGCAGCATCGGGGATGCTGGCGAACTGGACCACGAGGTAGAGGTCAGGCTCGCCCGCGCGGGCGTTGACGTTGGCGTAGATGCCATAGTCGCTGATCCAGCCCTGCGATTTGGAATATTCGTTGAAGCGCTTCCATTCGGTTGCCAGCCACTTGGCATATTCGATCGCGCCCGGACCGTCTTCGACTTCGACCCCGTTCATCTGGACATATTCGCCCGGTGCCAGCGGGTAGTCCTGCGCGGCAAGCGGCGTTGCCAGCGGCAGTGTCAGGGCCATTGCGGCCAGTGCAATTTTGATCATTTTCATTGCTAGTCTCCCCCATCGCGAACGGCCGGGATCGGCCTTTCGTCTTTCCCCAAACCATCGGCATGACTCGCCCGCACGCGCCGACCCGAGGGGCTGGCGCGCTGTGAAACAGCTCGATTTCAGTTGGTTCCGATGAAGGCAAAGTGCGCGCTACGAGGGGGCGGGGTCAACCGGGCGGACCGTCAAAAAAACGTCAATTCGTACGCGCTCAGGCGCGGCGCGGGTCGACCGGGATCAAATCGGGCCAACCAAAGCGCTCCCACGCCTCGACCATGCCGATGCGTTCGGCAAAGTCCATGAAGCCCGGATCGTTGATCGTACGGTTGACGGGACCAATATCGATCCACAGGTTCATCAAGCCGAACATGTCGGCGGGGTGGAT
>CAZRNL010000536.1:0-2175 GCA_964601395.1 uncultured Silicimonas sp.
TATGCAGGCACTATTATCGAAGGCCTTCGCTCTTGTCGTCGAAGGTGCACCCCGCCGGCCCATGGCCGAAGTCGCACCCCTCGTTCGCCGTCCTGTCGAGATCGAGCCAGACCGAGCCTATACCGAGATTGGGGTACGCAGTTTCTACAAAGGCATCTTCCATCGCCGGACAGTCCCGGGCTCCGAGTTCAGCTGGCAAGAGCTATCGTGGATCAAGGAGGGCGATCTCGTGTTCAGCAACCTCATGGCTTGGGAGCAGGCCATCGCCGTGGCTGGGCCAGAGGATGATGGAGCGGTCGGCAATCACCGCATGCTGACCTGTGAGGTGAATCGTGCAGTCGCCACACCCGGCTTCCTCCTAGCCTATTTTCGCACGACCGAAGGTTTTGCGAGCGTGGCTGGGCATTCGCCAGGCTCCATCGCCCGGAACAAGACCCTGTCCTCGAAGAAGCTGCCCACGATCGAAGCCCCGGTCCCGCAGCTCGAAGCCCAGCAGTGGTTCGACCGCCTCCAGGCCAGATGTCGCCAAATCCAGTCGATTCGCACGAAAACGGCTAATGACGTCGACGCCTTGATCCCGGCCTTACTGCACGAGGTGTTCAATCGAGATGACCAGACCGCATGATCAATAGCCCCCCCGATCTCCGAAAGTGGGAAATATCATGGTGCTCGGAAGCGGCGTTCGTTTGCCCGCCGGTAGATCGAATTGCAGTTGCCCGGCTCTTCGCAGGTCGATGACGATTCTGTTCAGATGGGTCGTTCGCACAGGAACCTGCCCCATTACATCCGGTGCGAGCTTCTTGAAAGCTATGCCTGGTCGAGCAAACACGCTCTTCAGGACTATCTCGCTGGCCCACCCAACCATTGCCGGACAGCCGACACCGTCCCGGCTCGCGTCCAACTCGAGGAAGATGTCGTCTGACAGTGACATTTGTCCGCTTTCGGTCGACCGGATCATCTCGCGAATCCGGAAGCCCTCCCTCTCGACCTTCTCCTGCACCGTCCGGAAGACCTGCACGCCGTGAGGACTGTGCGTGCCGAGTATGAGGCGCATCTTGATGCGGTTTTCGCGCGGCTTCCGGATTGCAAAATCGGGTAGCCATGTTGCAGCACCTGCCTCCTTCATCTTCATCTTGAGCAGCTTCAGTACCCTCATTTCATTTGATCCGTCGGGCAAAGCTTCGAAGGTCTTCTTCCAGTCAGGATCGGCAAGGAAGCGCCCCACCGAGTGGGCGACACCCTCCCAGCCAGCATGTCGGTTAACATGCTCCGACATGAAATTGAACAAGACCTCACCTCGGAGGGACTTCAAGAAGGCGAATATCGGGCGAGAGTCGACATCCCAACCCGTTGGATCGATGAAAGTGAAGGTGAAGTTGCTCTCGGCCTCCCGACAGGCAGCCTCGATGACCTCCAGATTCTGCTCAAAAGCTCCAGGGAAGACCTTGATCTCAAAATTTCTATTGCTGTCAGCAAAGGCTTCCAGCCGCGAAAACGACTCAGGATCTCGCTCGCAAAAAAGGAAACGAACCCGCAGACCCTTAAGCCCGATGCCTTCGAGGATGTTGCGCACGTTCTCAAGCGTAGTCAGCGCCAATGCGAAAGATGTGTCGGTTTGGCCGATCGCGTCAGTATTGCGCCAGGGACCAGCAAAAGCATCAACAAAATTGAAAACCGGCGATCTGCCCTGAAACAGCTTGTAGGCAGCGCTCTCCAAGTATTGTTGTAAAAAAAGGTGCTTAAGATATGATTGCTCGCGGCCTTGATAGAGTTCTATTTTCGGTTGCATCAAGCATGCTCTGGCTGTAGTTTATCGATTATTGATCGCGGCACAAGCTTCCAGGGAAAGGCATTCCACTCTTCGCCATCCAGAATACGACCGCCGGATTTCGGCCGGGCTCCCCCCCATTGCTTGAAAAAGAAAGCCACATCGTCGCGATCGCAGATGTCGCGGATCCTTCGAACCCATTTGTCATTCATGGGCCGCGCCCGAGGCCCGCTCTCACCCCCGACGATGGCCCAAGCGACACCCTGCAGGTTGACGTCCCCGATCGACCCGAGCAGCGGCTCGAAAGAGATGAACCGTGCATCGGAGTTGATCTGCTTCAGGTGCTCGATCCGGCAAGACACTGCTCTTTGCGGGCCAAGTAAAGCAGATTTTCGCCTGCATTCATA
>CAZRNL010000537.1:0-2168 GCA_964601395.1 uncultured Silicimonas sp.
GGTTGATCAGGTCGGTCGGGTCAAGCTGCTTGGTGCAGTTCTCGCACTGGTCGCCACGTGCCTTGTCGTAACCGCAATTGGGGCAAGTCCCTTCGATGTAGCGGTCGGGCAGGAACCGGCCGCCGGTATTGGAATAGACCTGCCGCTCCGACACTTCCTCGATCAGCCCCGCATCGGCAAGGCGTCCGGCGAAATGCTGGGTCAGAGCATGATTCTGCGGGCTTGAGGAGCGTCCGAACTTGTCGAAGGACAGCCGGAAACCGTCCGACAGTCCGGCTTGGACCTGGTGCATCTCGGCGCAGTATTCGGCCACGGGTTTGCCCGCCTTGGCGGCGGCCAGCTCAGCCGGCGTGCCGTGTTCGTCGGTAGCGCACAGGAACAGAACCTCGTGATCTCGCGCTCTCATGTACCTTGCATAAAGGTCGGCAGGCAGTTGCGAGCCGACAAGGTTGCCCAGGTGCTTGATCCCGTTGATATACGGGATTGCCGAGGTAATGAGGATGCGCGCCATTCGGGGTCTGTCCTTGTTTCGCTCGCGGTCTTTATCCCAGTGGCGCAGGCGCGTCACCCCCGCTTTCGCAGCACCGGCCACACCTAGCGGGGCGCGTGGGGTTCACCCACCTCGCGATCCTCTGAGGATCTCCGAAGAGCAAAAGGCAAACCCTCGAGATGCCTATCCGAGACATGCCGCACCGCAGGGGTGAATGGTGAGGAGGCCGGCTGTTCCGGCCTCCAGCGAGCGATCTGGTCAGTCCGCCACTTTCTCCTCGGAGGTCGCCGGAGTGGCCCGCATCTGGCGCGTGTCCGGGTGCAGCGAAGTTGCGAGTATATGTTCGTTCTTATGCAGGACATGGTCCGCGCGCCCGACAATTCGTGGATCGGGTTCAATCGCAATCTTGTCGTCCTTGCCGGGATACTCCAGCGAGGTCAGGAAATGTCGCATGCAGTTAAGTCGGGCACGCTTCTTGTCGTCGGATTTCACTATGGTCCAAGGTGCGTCCGCCGTGTCGGTATAGAACAGCATCGCCTCCTTCGCCTCGGTATAATCGTCCCACTTTCCAAGGCTTGCCTTGTCGATGGGCGACAGCTTCCACCGTTTCAGGGGGTCGTTCTCGCGAGACACAAATCGATTTTTCTGTTCTTCCTGCGTAACCGAGAACCAGTACTTGTACAGCTGAATCCCCGAGCGCACGAGCATCCTCTCCAATTCCGGTGTCTGACGCATGAACTCCAGGTACTCAGATGGTTCGCAAAAGCCCATGACGCGTTCGACCCCGGCCCGGTTGTACCAGGACCTGTCGTAGAAGACCAACTCTCCGACCGTCGGCAATTCCTTGATATAGCGCTGGAAATACCACTGGCCCTGTTCCTCCCAGGTGGGTTTGTTCAAGGCGACGACCCGGGCCTGCCGGGGATTCAGATGTTCCATGAACCGCTTGATCGTTCCGCCTTTGCCGGCGGCATCACGGCCCTCGAACAGAAGGACGAACTTCTGGCCAGTCTCCTGCGCCCAGATCTGGACTTTCAGGAGCTCGGCCTGCAGGGCCGCTTTTTGTGCTTCGTAGGTCGCGGTGTCCAGCCTGTCCACATACGGATAGCTTCCGTTTTCGAACGTCTCGGCAACGGTCCGGATTGGCCTGGCCGAGTTCGGTGGCGTCTCAGTTTCTGACAGGGGCATATACGTCTCCTCGAATAAACAGGAGAAGTTTAACCCGAATACCTCATACCGGCCTTGATGCCGATCAAGGGTTCCTCAGAGGTTCTCGGACTGCATCATGCCCAGGATGTGGTAACCACCATCGACGGTAATGATCTCGCCCGTCGTGCAGGCGCCGTAGTCCGAGCACAGGTAAACCGCGGTGCCGCCCAGTGATTCCAACGTCGCATTGTGACGGAGTGGCGCATTCATTTCGGTTGTCTTGTACGTCTTCCGAGCGCCTCCGATGGCGGCGCCCGCAAGCGTCTTCATCGGCCCTGGCGAGATCGCGTTCACGCGGATGCCTTCCGGGCCAAGATCGTTCGCCAGGTACCGCACCGACGATTCCAGCGCTGCCTTGGCCACGACCATCACGTTGTAGTTCGGCTGCACCCGGTTGGAGCCCATGTAGGTCAGCGTGATGATCGAGCCGCCCTCGATGGCCAGGTCGGCATGGCCCCAGGCGGTGAAG
>CAZRNL010000538.1:0-2163 GCA_964601395.1 uncultured Silicimonas sp.
GTCATTTCGCGGTTGAGCCACCAGAAAGGTCTGGATTTGCTGCTGGAGGCCCTGCCTGCCCTGGTTGACCGGGGAGGTCAGCTGGTGCTTCTGGGGTCGGGCGACCCGGCGCTGGAAGCCGCGTTCCGCACTGCGGCCGGGCACCAGCACGTGGCGGTTCATATCGGATACGATGAAGCGTTGTCGCACCGGATCATGGCGGGCGCGGACGCCATTCTTGTGCCGAGCCGGTTCGAGCCTTGCGGTCTGACGCAGCTTTACGGCTTGCGGTATGGTACGATCCCGGTCGTCGCGATGACCGGGGGGCTGGTCGATACGGTCATTCATGCAAGTCCCATGGCGCTTCGCTCCGGCGTGGCGACCGGCTTGCAGTTTCAGCCGGTAACGGCACATGCGATGGCTTCGGCTCTGATCCGCCTGACAGAGCTCTACAAGAACAAACCGACCTGGGAGATGCTGCAACGCAACGCGATGCGGCAGGATGTCGGATGGGAGGCTTCGGCGGCGGAGTATGCCGCGCTATATGACGAGGTTGCCCAGGTTCCATGAAGTATTCGATGTGTGCCGGACGGGCCGCTCCCTTAGGTGCGACTGTCGATGGCGATGGCGTGAATTTCGCCGTCTTCTCGGAAAACGCCACGATGATGTATCTGTGCCTGTTCGATCCCGAGACAGGGGAAGAACAGCGCCTCCCGTTGCCGGAACGCGACGGCGGGGTCTGGCACGGGCATGTCGCGGGGATCGGGGCGGGGCAAGAGTACGGCTTTCGCGCTTCGGGACCGTACCGGCCCGACGAAGGTCACCGCTTCAACGTCAAGAAACTGCTGATCGATCCATATGCAAGACGGCTGACCGGGCATCCGGTTTGGCACGATGCGCTTTACGGCTACGACGTCGCTGCCGACGCCAGGGATCTGAGCTTCGATACTCGTGACAGCGCAAAGTGGATGCCACGGTCGGTTGTCGAAGATTTCGGCGCGAAGCCGGCGGATCGTCCGGGCACGAGCCTGGCAGACACGATCATCTACGAGGCGCATTTGAAGGGCCTGACGGCAGCTCACCCCAAGGTTTCAGCCAAAGGCACCTTTCTCGGCGCGGCCAGCGACCCGGTGCTGGAGCACCTGACGAAACTGGGTGTGACCGCCATTGAGCTCCTGCCGATCCACGCCTTCATCAACGACCGCTTTCTGATAGACAAGAACCTGACCAACTACTGGGGCTACCAATCGATAGGTTTCTTCGCGCCGGACCCGCGCTATCTGTCCGGGGGGCGGATCAGTCAGGTCCGCCAGATGGTCGACAGTTTTCACTCGGCCGGCATCGAAGTGCTGCTCGACGTGGTTTACAACCATACCGGCGAGGGCGATCAGCTTGGCCCGACGCTGAGCTTCCGCGGGCTGGACAACGCCAGCTACTATCGGCTTGAGCCGGACAAGCGCTACTACATCAACGACACGGGCACGGGCAACACGTTGAACATAGATCATCCGATGGTGCTTCGGATGGTGCTGGATTCGTTGCGCTACTGGGTCGAGGTAATGGGTGTCGACGGCTTCCGCTTCGATCTGGCGGCAACCCTCGGACGGACACACAGCGGTTTCGACAGGGGGGCCTCGTTCTTTGACGTGGTACGGCAGGACCCGGTTCTGGCTGGTGTGAAGCTGATTGCCGAACCCTGGGACATCGGGCCTGGCGGATATCAGCTCGGGGCCTTTCCGCCGCCCTTCATGGAGTGGAACGACAAGTTCCGCGACGGGGTGCGGCGGTTCTGGCGCGGCGATCCGGGCCGAGTGCCGGATCTGGCCAACCGGCTGACCGGATCGGCGCAGCAGTTCGATCACTCCGGTCGCGCGGCCACCTCCTCGGTGAACTTCCTGACCGCACATGACGGAATGACCCTGGAAGACGTGGTCAGCTACGCACGCAAGCACAACGAGGCCAACGGCGAGGACGGCCGCGACGGGCATTCCGAGGATTTCTCGGACAATTTCGGGATCGAGGGTGCGACGGAGGATCCCGCGATCCTCGCGGCGCGTGCGCGGCGCAAGCGGGCCATGATGGCGACGTTGCTGTTCAGTCAGGGTATCCCGATGATCCTTGCCGGCGACGAGATCGGGAACAGTCAGGGCGGCAACAACAACGCCTACAACCAGGACAACGAAA
>CAZRNL010000539.1:0-2150 GCA_964601395.1 uncultured Silicimonas sp.
GGATCAAGGGCCTTGATGATAGCCTCAGCCCTTTCCAGCGTTCTCCGCTTGGCGAACGTCATCGCTTCCTCCGCAAGCGCAGCGCCAGCAGCAGCCCGGCGCCGAGCAACGCCATCGTCCCCGGCTCGGGAACCTCGGCGACCGGCTCGAACATGACCTTCACCACGAAGTCGTTGTAGTCGCCATCCGAGGGCGGGTCGGCGGTGAAGAACCAATCTTCAAAGGCCAAAACGTAGGTGTTCGGTTGGCCGCTCAGCTCGAATGACAGAAGATGGTCGAATCCGCCTGGATTCATGGCCGGGTCGCTGTTGACGCGCCCCACGCCATCGAACCCGGTTGCCGCGTTGAAGAACCGGAACAACGGATCGCTAATGACGGTCGAGCCGAGCGCGACGTTGAAGAAGACACCAAGCTCAGGGCCGATGGACGGGCCTAGCAAGGTGTCGTCGGAGCCGTCGCATAGGACGCAGACGCCGAGCTGCTGCGTTGCCGCGGCCTGGGATGACATCGCCATCGCGGTCAGCGTGACGTTGCCGGTCCAGACTTGGTCGATATCGTCGCTGATGCGGGTGTAGTTCCCGCCGCCAAACAGAGAGTCGAGGATCGTCTCGACGGGGATCTCTCCGCTGTCGAAGGTCGGAGTGAATGAGGCGGCCGGAGCGATGCCGGCGGCCAGGATGAGCGTGAGTATGGTTTTCATGATTTTCCTTCTTCTACTATCTCGACGCTGGCGCCCTCGACGTTCGCGAGCACGCGGACCATGCCGAAGTCCTTGAGGAGTTTGTACGCCTCTTGTACGGCCCAGTCGTCGCGTTGACCACTGTGGACGCGCAACGTCTCCCATAACATCGTCCGATCAAAGAGATCCATGATCTCCTCATCTTCGAGAAAGTCCAGCCGCTCCCGCATGGCCTTGCGGCGAAGCTGGACGGCTGGCGCCTGCGGATCTACCGCTTCGGCCGCCTTTGCTGATGCTGACTCCTGACTCATTGCGCTTGTCCTCCTTCCTAATTCGCGGAATAGTCCGCCGTGTCCCTCAACCAACCGTCAGCCAACTCGTGCGCGAACCGCCTCTCGTGTAGAATCGCCACCTGCATCTTCAGCAGTACGACCACCCATGCCAGCGTCCGCAGCAACATCCACTCCATAGCATCACGCACGGCTTCCCTCCCCCGGAACAACCCGCAGCGTGAGCCGGCCGCCGTAACGGACAAACTCGCCGCGGTAGAATTGCTCCTTCTCGCGATGCGCTCGCGACAGCGTTTCCACGGTCTCGCGCCCCCACTCCACGAGGTCTCCATTGCTGGCCTTGTATTCCCAGATCAGGAGATGCCGCTGCGGGACGGATGCCTGGCGCCTGAACATCGCTACCCCTTCAACGGCTTACCTTCGCCGTTGTCCCGCCGCTTCACCTCGTCGAACTTGGACTGCAGGACCTCCAGGACGGGGGTGTCCATTTGCGCCAACAGGCCGATCAAAACGATCATCACATCGGCGATCTCGGCTGTGACCGCACCCCGGAAGGCATCGAGACGTGCCATGTTGCTCGGGCTGTATGACCACCCTCGGTCCATGAGCATCTCGAAGTACGGAATCAGGGCGTCGAGCAGTTCGCCATGCTCTTCGTTGAGTTTATCCCTGAGCGCAGTCATGCCGGAAACAGAGCAATCGGGATGCCCCATGCGCTTCATGCGACCACTGCTCCAACGGCCGATCTCTTTGACAAGGTAATGCAAGGCAGCGTTATCGGGCATGTTGGCCTTGCAGATTGCCTCGTCCTGTAGCTTTCCCTTCGCGATCATCTCATCGATGACTGGCTTCTCCAGGGCGGAAACACGACTCCCCAGGTGCATCAGCTTCTTGACGACAGTATCGACGAAGCCGTGGTTCAGATCCACCTTCTTCTCCAGGTCGCTCACCATGCCAATCGTGGCCAAGCTGAGATTCCCGCCGCTGGGTCCAATTGGGTTGTTCGCCTCCAGCTTCTCGATTCGCGCCACAAGTTGTCTCTCCAGTGCTTCACGGCGCGTATCCTGGGATCTCTCAAGGTTAGCCGCTGCATTCGCCTGGTTCGCTTCCAATGATTCGAGGCGCTCACGCAAGACGGCAAGCTCGCGCCTGCACGCCTTGATACCACTGTCGTCTTGGTA
>CAZRNL010000540.1:0-2145 GCA_964601395.1 uncultured Silicimonas sp.
CGTTTCGGCCAGGCCCAGCCCGTCGATCATCTGATGCGTCGAGAGCCAGCCCTTCGAGACCACGACCTCCTGCGTCATATAGGCCAGCACCGCGTAGGCGCCTCCGAAGGTGACGACGGCGAGTTTTGAGAAAAACAGCGCGATGTCGGTCAGCAGCGTAGCACCGCTAGCCCAGAGCGCCAGGATCGGTGCGGCCCAGAGCGCCAGCCAGACCGCGATGGTTCGGACGGTGCCGGTGACGGGCTGCACGGCGGGTGCGGGCGGCCCGGATCGCGTGGAGAGAAAGCCCCAGAGCGCGGCGGCTGCGATGATGGCGGGAAAGGGCAGGCCGAGGGCGAAGATGCCGAGGAAGGCCAACGCTGCGATGACCCATCCCGCGCCCCCCTTCAGCGCGTGTTTCGAGACCTTCAGCAGAGCTTCGATCACGATGACGACGATCACCGCCTTGACGCCGACGAAGAGTGTCGCGACCAGCGGCAGCTCTCCGTAGAGCGCGTAGATGGTGGCGAGTGCCGCCATGACTGCGGCACCCGGAAGCACGAAGAGAAGCCCGGCGAGAAGGCCCCCCGCTGTGCCTCGCAGCTTCCATCCCGCATAGGTCGCGAGCTGCATCGCCTCGGGGCCCGGTAGCAACATGCAGAACGAAAGGGCGTTGAGGAAGTCCCGCTCGGAGAGCCAGCCTTTCTCGTCCACGAGGAGGCGATGCATGAGCGCGATCTGCGCCGCGGGTCCGCCGAAGGACAGAATGCCGATGCGTCCGAAGACCGCGAATAGCCGCCCGAATGTCATCGCGCGGGCATCCAGCTGTGGCTTTCGTCATACCCGTCTCGTGCCCAACGGTAGAGCGCGTCGTAAAGCGACAATCCCGCCGCAAGCAGTTTCTGGTCGTCGGAGAATTGCCGCGACAGTCCGACCGAAATTGCCAATAGCCCTGCCGCCTGCGGCGCGAGTTCGTGGTGATCGGTATCCGCGCCGCGGATCACCGTCGCCATCCGGTCCAGCGGCTCGGAATGCAGATCGAAGACGTCGAGCATCTTGTCGAAACTGCATTTTTCGCCTTCGTGGCTGAACTCGACACCTTCGACATCGAACGGCACGGCGCCGTACCGATCGGCGACGTTCATCACCTCGGCCGCCGAGACGAACAGGAACCGAGCGCCCGGATCGATGAACCGCCGGATCAGCCAGGGGCAGGCGATACGGTCGATCTTCGGTCGGTGCCGCGTAACCCATAGCGCGGCTCGCGCGGCGCGGGCGGACGGGACGCGGAGCGTGTCCGAGGCGTCACGCCAGCCGTACATCCCGCCCAACAGGAACCGCGCATCCAGGTTCTCGCTCCGCAGCCATGCCGCCAACCCTTGCGAAAGTTTTCGTCCCTTCTGGCAGACGATGACCGGCCCGTGGCCCGCACAGCGCTCGATCAGTCCGGCGATGTCGGTATGCGGATGCCGGAATGAGCCTGGGATGAGGTAGGGGTCGGCTTCGTGGTCGATATCGATGCACACGTCCACGATGGGCGGGCACTCGGGCGTGCCGATCAGGCGGTGCAGTTGCAAGACGGTGATCTCGTTGGGGCCAGGCATGGCGCATCCTCTCTGTCCGAGTTCAAGGATGCGAACCTTCGGCCTTGGCCTGACGGGGCGGTCGCAGGCCCCCTGGTCGAAACTTAACCGAAGCGAATCGCCTATTGCAAGCCTCACCCATGCAGAGCCAGGCTGTCGGAGGGGGCCTCGGCGCGCTCGGTCATGCCGTAGTCGCGGATGATGCCGGCCACGCGGAGGCGGTAATCGTCGAAGAGGCGCGAGCGGCCTGCAGTCTGGGCGCGTCGGTGGGCGGCGAGCTTGCGCCATTCCTCGAGTGCTGCCTCGTCGCGCCAGATCGAGAGCGACAGGAGCTTGCCTGGCTTGGTGAGAGACTGGAAACGCTCGACGGAGACAAAGCCGTCGATCGCCTCGGCCAGCGGGCGCATCTCGGCGGCCATGTCGAGATAGGGGTCGGTCATGCCCTCTTTCGGGGTGACTTCGAAAATCACGGCAATCATGTTGCGGTTCCCTTTTCTCGGGGGAGGGACGCCATTTCAGGGGCGGGATCAAGGGGAGGAAGTGCAGGCTTCTGTTGCCAGGTGCCTGCGAACCCCGCCTTACG
>CAZRNL010000541.1:0-2145 GCA_964601395.1 uncultured Silicimonas sp.
ATCGTGGCTTGACTGGCGCCCAGCGACCGCAGGATGTCGCGGTATTCCGGTTCAAGCGTGGATAGACCGATCGAGACGGACACCGCGATCGGAAAGAACGAGATGATGAAGGCCATGAGCACGGTGTTGAAGTCGTGCTGGCCGATAAACATCAGGGCGACGATGGGAACGACGGTGGCTTTCGGGATGGCGTTGAACCCCACCAGCAGCGGGTAGAGCGCGTCGCGCATGGTGCGCGAGAAGCCCATGATCATGCCGATGGCCACGCCGAAGATCACTGCGATGGCGAGGCCCAGCACCGTGCGCCAAAGCGTCTGCCAGCCCATGATCAGGAACAGGTTCCAGTAGCGCGAATAGGCGGCGGGCAGGTCCGAGGGCGAAGCCATGATGTAGTTCGGCCAGCCGTTGACCCAGACCAGCAGTTCCCAGAACACGAGGAAGACAACCACTGCCGCGATGGGGGCGACAACGGCGCGGCTTGTCAGCATGTCAAGCCAGCGCGAGGACGTTGGGGCGGGTGTGTCGCTCATCGGGTGTCCTCAACCTGTCGCCTGCGCTGGTTCGGCGTCGGCACGCCCCTGCGCGATTTCGATCTGGTGGCGCAGGATGTTCAGCATCTCGGCGGCCTTCGGAGTATAGAGTTGTTCGATGTCGCGCGGACCATCGAGTTCGATATCCATGACATACTGCGTGCGCGCGGGACGGCCCGACAGCACGATGACCTGATCGGCCAGAAAGATGGATTCGCGCAGGTCGTGGGTGATCAGAACCCCGGTAAAGGGCTCTTCCGCCTTGAGCGCGTGCATCGTCTGCCATAGGTCTTCGCGGGTGAAGGCGTCAAGTGCGCCGAAGGGTTCGTCCAGGATCAGCACGTCGGGCTTGTGAATGAGCGACCGGCAAAGAGAGGCGCGCTGGCGCATGCCGCCCGATAACTCGGACGGGCGCTTGTCCTCGAAGCCTTCCAGGCCGACCAGCGACAGCAATTTGCGGGCGCGCTCTTCCTGTTGCGATTTCGTCATCGAGGTCTTCACGATCTCGAGCGGCAGCATGATGTTCTTCAGGATCGTCCGCCATTCCAGCAGCACGGGGTTCTGAAACGCCATGCCGACGGTCGAGCGCGGGCCCTTGACCTTCTCGCCGTGCAGCCAGACCTCTCCCTCGTCCGGTCTCATCAGTCCGGCGACGAGGCGCGTCAGCGTCGACTTCCCGCAGCCCGATGGGCCTACCACAGCCACGAAACCGCCCTCGGGGACCGAGACATTCAGCCCGTTCAGAACCGGCAGCGGCCCCGATGCGGTCTGATAGGCATGCCGCACATTCTTGATGTCGATAAGGTATTCGCTCATGCCCCGCCCTTGTCACGGAAAGGGTCGCAGCCTGCGCCGCGACCCTTCGTTGGTGTGTTACTCCAGCGGGAACCCGCCTTCGGGCAGATAGGCGTCGGTGAAATAAACCGACGCGTCCGGAGTTGTCTGGAACGAATAAGCCTCACCGATCTGGGCGATGGCGCTCTCGAAGCGCGCCGCGTCGATGCCGCCGAAGCCGTTGGCCTTCACCCAATCGGTGTTGACGTTCTGATCGATCGCCATCTGAAGACGCTCCAGTTCCAGATCCTTGTCGGCGGCAGGGTTGCGCTCCACCATGCTTTCGATGCCGGCGGCGGGATCGGCGATCACGTCCTTCCAGCCCATCGCGGTTGCCTTGAGGAAGGCCTTCACGATGTCCTCGTTGGCGGCGGCCCAGTCGGTGTTCACGAGAATCGCGTTGCCGTAGAGGTCAAGCCCATGGTCGGCCATCAGGATGTTCGAGATGTCGTCTTCCGGTACGCCGAGGCGCTTGAGGTTCAGGACGCTCGAGAACGAAAATCCGGTGATGGCGTCGACGGCGCCTTCGGCCAGCATCGGCTCACGCGTCGGGAAGCCCACCGGCTCGACCGTGATCTTCGAGACGTCAAGGTCGTTGGCGGTGGCGAAGGCCGGGAACTGCGCCCAAGCGCCGTCCGGTGGCGGAGCACCGAGTTTCTTGCCTTCAAGATCCTTCGGAGCTTCGATGCCCAGCGATTTTCGCCCGACAATGGCGAATGCGGGTTTGTCGTAGATCATCATGATCGCCGTGACGGGCGCGCCGGGGTTCTGGTCGAGGAAC
>CAZRNL010000542.1:0-2140 GCA_964601395.1 uncultured Silicimonas sp.
TGGCGCGGACTACGCCATCACCACGGATTACTCAAGCCTCGTGATTCTCGTAAATGACATGCCCGAGATGACGACGCGCACGAGCAGCCTCAACTTCGCAGAACTGTCCGTGAGCGATGCTGACGCGGCTGTCGATGGGCATGCCATCGCCGTGATTTACGCAGACATTCCGGAAGAAGTGGCCCGTTGTGAAGCATTTGGGGGTGAGTGGATGGACGTCACCCTCGAGTGGGAACATCCGAACGGCTACTGCGCTGTGCAAGGCGATGACTACTGGGATTCGTTGAGTCCCAATGCCCCGCGACAGACCTTTGAGCCTGGCGAACCGCCCGAAGGGCAAGGACTGCTGACCGCTGCCTTCAACCCTCCGTTTCGGGGTACCGCCTTCGTCATTACAGCCAATGTTGGCCATACGTGGGGCTTCTACAACTGCTGCAACGACATGTACAAGCTCTCAAACGCAGGAGCCGAGCAGCGAATTCACGATAACCTCAATGTTTTGAAGCCTGACATTCTGTTGCTGCAGGAACTCGGCAACCGCTTCTACTGGAACACCTTTGCGTCCGAAGTGAGCAGTGGGATGTACACTCACCATGCTCTCTCGGCAAGCCACAAGTGGCCCAATACCAGCTCAGGAATGCGCGTTCAGGTGGAGCGCCTCATCAAGGACGCCGGAATCGCCTACAACTACGTATGCACGCGGTACTTGCCGGGAACCTTCGGCGATCCCGAGGAGCAAATGCCGCACTACGTAGCAGGTATGGCCTTTGGCTGCGTAGTTTGGAACACCGCAAAGTTCAAGGACCCAACGAAACTGCCAGGTGCGTTGCGGGGCTACACAATTCTTGACGGAGGCGCAGGAGTCCAGTTGCGCTACGTCTCGGCGACTCGACCCATCCGAGTGCTGTCCGTTCATGCAAGAGCGGGCATCAATGCGAACGCAGCGGACCGGCGTGTCGCGAACTTCCAAGCCTACAGGGGAAGTACCTACGTTGCCTCCGGCGATATCCGCACTCTGTGGGGTGGTGACTTCAACCTCGAACCGGCCCAATCGGGAATAGACGGAAACCTGCTTCGCACGTACGTACACTGGGGAAGCCTGGTTCCGTTGGACTTGCTCAGCGCCAATCCGGACCACGATTGGTTGCGCCCGCTTCGCACAGAGAATCAGACGACCGCGAACGTTACGCTGTTCTACAACCGGAACCTGGACCACCTGTTCGCCACGCGCTCCATGGGTGGAACAGTGCAATGTACAGTGCTGTACCAGAACGCTCACCGGCTCGACTTCTGGAACAACAACGGGGGCGGCATGGACCACCGCGCCGTAGCCTGCGGCACCTCGTTCGCCTACTGAAGAAGGGCTTCGATTATGCAACGCACGAGCCTTAAGTGGTACTGTCGGATCCTCAGTATCGGTGCATTGCTGGTCTTGGTGGCGTGCATTGACGATACTCCCTACACCAACAATTACAGCCACATCCTGATCTGGGCAGAGGGTCCCGGTCATGTAACGATGAGCACTGAGCTATATGGCGAGTTGATTTGCACCGTAGAAATGTTGTGCGGCTACGGCAACGAGATCCAAGCGGGCGAAGTCATTCCGATCGAGGCTGTGCCGGATGAAGGTCATGAGTTCACGGGCTGGACTCGGCGACGAGGTGCGAAATGGAATCAGGACCTGAGCAATGGTGTCAACCCACTAGATCTTCCTGCCGACGGTGACTACGGGATCATCGCCAACTTCAGATAGACCCTCTTCAACCATGGTGCTCGAGAGACATCTCTCTGCCAGCACCATGGTTGAAGATCGACCGCGCAGTGCTTCCAATCGAACCGCGGTCGGCCACAACATGACGATTCGGCTTTGCGCGCAATAGCAGCATTCAAACTGCCTCTCTGTTCCCACAGGCCAAAGCGAGAGTCCGGCGGCGCCTGGCGCCGCCGAAGTCGCTAGGCGAGCAGGCTCTCGCCGTACGGCAGACCGCCGAGCGGATCGTCCTCGCTCGTGAGACCGAGGCGCTCGCCAAGCATGCGCGCCATTCCCTCGAGCAACGCACCGTCGTCTAGATCGTCCTCCATCACCAATGTACAGTGCTGTACCAGAACGCTCACCGGCTCGACTTCTGGAACAACAACG
>CAZRNL010000543.1:0-2139 GCA_964601395.1 uncultured Silicimonas sp.
GAAAGTTCTCGGCCTGCTTTGTCTCGGTCGAGGACAGTTGCAGGTTGGTCAGCTTGGTGACGCCGTCGACAAGTTCGGCAATCTCGTGCCCGAACTCTCTTTCGACGTCGGAATAAGTTGAGCGCGTATCCTCGATCGTGTCGTGCAGCAGCGCAGTCACGATCGTCGCATCATCAAGCTGCTGTTCCGTCAGAATGGCGGCAACAGCGACGGGATGGGTAAAGTACAGCTCGCCCGAGTGCCGATACTGGCCGTCATGCAGACGCAGTCCGTAATCATACGCGCGGGCGATCAGCTTGGCGTTGGTTTTCGGGTTATAGTTCTGGACCAGCGCGATCAGGTCTTCTGCGTCGATCATTGCCGGCCCCAAACTCCCCTGGGACGGGGACGTGGCCTTACGGCTGTCCCTGCGCTTCCATCAGTGCCCGAAGGAGCTTTTCCTCGCTCAGGTCATCATCCACCTGACGGTCGCCGTCGCCGCCCATGAGCAGCGCCATCGCATCATCCTCAGGCTCGTCGACCTCGATCTGCGTCTGGTTTGCCTCGATCATCCGCTCGCGCAGATGCTCGGCGGATTGTGCCTCGTCGGCAATCTCGCGCAAGCTGACGACCGGGTTCTTGTCGTTGTCGCGATCCACCGTCAGCGGCGCGCCCGTAGCAATTTCACGGGCACGATGCGCGGCGAGCATCACCAACTCAAACCGGTTCGGAACCTTGTCAACGCAATCTTCAACCGTCACGCGGGCCATCTGAGGTCTCCGTCTGAAATGGGATCAGGTCGTTTACCTAAGCGGCGGAACATTGAAAGACAAGGGGATTCTGGCGAAGTCGGGGGGTCATCCGGTCTTATCCGGGCTTCGTTTCGGGATTCGCCAGCAGTTTCAGATTTCTATGCCGCGCCAAACTCGCCGGTTTCGACAGGCCACTCGCAATGCGGAAGGGCCGCCGGCGTGCCGTGCCGCTCAAAAAATGCCGAATTCTTGCACAAAAGGATAGTTGCACCTGAATGAATTCTGCGACTAATTACCTCCGCCGGGCTGACGCATCTCCGATGCACACTCACGGATACTCTCCCGGACAATGAAATTGTGGAAGGGCTTTGCATGTTCTATAGGGACGAACGGCTTGCGCTGTTCATCGACGGCTCGAATTTGTATGCCGCATCCAAAGCTCTGGGCTTTGACATCGATTACAAGCTTTTGCGTGAAGAGTTCAAACGCAGGGGAAAGCTGTTGCGCGCCTTTTATTACACGGCGCTGCTCGAGAACGACGAGTATTCGCCGATCCGTCCGCTGGTCGACTGGCTGCACTACAACGGTTTCTCGATGGTGACGAAACCGGCCAAGGAATTCACCGATAGCCAGGGACGGCGCAAGGTGAAGGGGAACATGGACATCGAACTGACGGTGGACGCCATGGAACTGGCGCCGCGCGTCGATCACATCGTGCTTTTCTCGGGTGACGGCGATTTTCGCCCGCTGGTCGAAAGCCTGCAGCGTCAGGGCGTGCGCGTTTCGGTGGTGTCCACCATCCGCGACACGCTGGGACGCTCGTTGGCCGCGGCCGACGAACTTCGCCGGCAGGCCGATAATTTCATCGAACTGGATGAACTCAAGGGCGTCATCGGCCGTCCTCCGCGCGAGCCGCGCGAGGAACTGGATACCTAGTTGCGCGCGTCCCACCGACGTCAGTCCAACGCCGGTCAACAAGAACGCCAGGCGCGAAGCGATCGTGCGGGCAATGTTCCAACGGTGCCATGTCCCTGAGTCCTCGCTCTAGAACCGGCCAGCCTCCTCGAGGCTTTCCGGTTCGGCGTGTCACCGGTTCCCTGCCAATGCCCCGGGCGTCGCGGATCGACACGCGCGCCGAAAGTTCTCTTGACCGGCTGGCCCTACTTTTCCCCGCCTGATCTGGACGACCGCCTTCAAACCGCATACCTATTGTGTCGTCATGACGCGCCCGCCCCTTACTCTCTATCTCGCCGCTCCCCGCGGTTTCTGCGCGGGCGTAGACCGCGCGATCAAGATCGTCGAACTGGCGCTCGAGAAATGGGGCGCGCCGGTCTATGTCCGGCACGAGATCGTCCACAACAAGTTCGTGGTCGACGGTCTGCGCGACAAGGGCGCCGTCTTTGTCGAG
>CAZRNL010000544.1:0-2137 GCA_964601395.1 uncultured Silicimonas sp.
GCATGAACTCGGCATTCTCGCCAACGTAAGAACTGATCATCTTCTTGACCTGACGCGTCTGCAGGAGGATTCCGATGCCGAAGTCGTCGACGCCCGCATTGTTGGAGGCAAAGGTCAGGTCCTTGACGCCGGAGGCCTTGATTGCCTGAAGCAGCAACTCGGGAATTCCGCAAAGCCCGAACCCGCCAGCCGCGATCAGCATCCCGTCGTGAAGGAGCCCATCAAGCGCATCGGTCGCGTTGGCGTAAACTTTCTTCATGCGTGGCTCTCCTCGAAAGTATCTCGCGAGGTTTTGACGCGCAGCATCGGTAGAGTCAATTGCCGCGGCGCAGCATGTACGGGATGGTTATCGGGTAGCATCGCGCTGCCCGAAGATTCCAGAATCCCGAAGATCGGAAAACCGCACGAGCCTTGCCCGCCTAGCCTGCCTTCTTCTTCTTCGGCGCCGGCTTCTTCTTTCCGCCCTTCGCTTCACGCTCTGCGATCAGCTGAACCGCCATTTCCATTGACACGTCGGCCGGCTCGGTACCCTTCGGGATGGTCGCGTTGACCTTTTCCCACTTCACGTAGGGTCCGTACCGGCCTTCCATCACATTGACCGCACCGCCCTTTTCGGGGTGCTCGCCCAGAACCTTCAGGGGCTCGACCGCAGAACCACCGCCACGTTTCGCGGATTTCTGGGCAATGACATCGACGGCCCGGTTGAGGCCTATGGTGAAGACCTCATCGACTTCGGGCAGGTTGGCGTAGATGCGACCGTGTTTCACATAAGGTCCATAACGCCCGATCCCGGCTTCGATCATCTCGCCGTCTTCTGGATGAGGTCCGACCTCGCGCGGCAGCGACAGAAGCGTCAGTGCCTTTTCCAGGTCGATCTCAGCGGCGTCCCAACCCTTCGGCAGGCTGGCGCGGGGCGGTTTCGGCTGCTCGTCGGTCACTTCGCCGCGTTGGACATAGGGACCGAAGCGGCCCTTCATCACTCGGATCAGATCGCCTGCATCTTCGCCCAACACCTTGCCGTCCGGACCGATTTCACCGGCGTCCTCCATGCCCGGTGGGCCGAAGGGACGGGTATAGCGGCACTCGGGGTAATTCGAGCAACCGATGAAAGCGCCGCCGGATCGCGCGGTACGCATCGAAAGCCTGCCCGCTCCGCAATTCGGGCAAAGGCGCGGATCGCTGCCATCTTCAGTGGATGGGAACAGGTGCGGTTCCAGCACCTCGTTGATCTTGTCGAGCACCTCGCCAATGCGAAGATCGGCCGTTTCCTCGATGGCGGCTTTGAAATCACGCCAGAAGCGCGCCAGCACGTCCTGCCATTTTCGTTCACCCGACGTGATGTCGTCGAGTTCATCTTCGAGTTTGGCGGTGAAGTCGTAACCGACATACCGGCGGAAATAGTTCGTCAGGAAAACGGTAACCAGCCGCCCCTTGTCTTCGGGGATCAAGCGGTTCTTTTCCTTCAGCACATATCCCCGATCCTGGATCGTCGTGACGATCGAAGCATAGGTCGACGGACGGCCGATCCCCAGTTCTTCCATCTTCTTGACCAGTGTCGCCTCGGTGTAGCGCGGTGGCGGCTGGGTGAAATGCTGCTCTGGCGTGATGTCCTTCTTCGCCGCCGCTTCGCCTTCCATGATCTGTGGCAGACGCCTGTCATTGTCATCCTCGACGTCGTCCCGGCCTTCCTCGTAGATTTTGAGGAACCCGTCGAACAGCACAACCTGACCCGTGGCCCGGAGTTCGATCTGGGCGTCCTTGCTGGAGATCTCCACCGTTGTCCGTTCCAGCCGGGCCGCTTCCATCTGGCTGGCCAGCGTTCGCTTCCAGACCAGATCGTAGAGCTTGCGCTGATCGGCATCCTTCAGCTTCAGTCCGTCTGCGTCCGCCGCCATGTCTGTCGGCCGGATACATTCGTGAGCTTCCTGGGCGTTCTTTGCCTTGTTCTTGTAGATGCGAGGGCTTTCGGGGACGTAGGCAGCGCCGTATCGTTCCTTGATGGCGTCCCGCGCTGCATTGACAGCTTCGGGGGCCATGTCGATCCCGTCGGTCCGCATATAGGTAATGTACCCCGCCTCGTAGAGCCGCTGCGCGACCTGCATCGTCTGGCGCGCGCCGAAGCCGAACTTGCGGCTGG
>CAZRNL010000545.1:0-898 GCA_964601395.1 uncultured Silicimonas sp.
TGATGCAGAAGCATGTCCTTCTGGCGGATCGCCTCGAACATGTTGCCGTCGTGGTCCTGCACGCGCTCCGGCACGCGCGGCTGGAAAGCGGGCCAGAGCAGGTCGGTCCGGCTGTCCAGAACCAGTTCCTTCAGATTGGCCAGTCCGATCATGCCGCTCAGTTCGATGACCTCGTCCTCGCGGACGCCCAGTTCTTCCATGATGACCGAGCGCAGTCCCTTGGGCGCGTTCGACGAAAGCGTCAGTCGCACGACCTCGCCCCTGCGGCGTCGCTTGAGGGCGACCTCGAACTCCCGCACGAGGTCTTCAGCTTCGTCCTCGACTTCCAGATCGCTGTCGCGCAGCACCCGGAACGCGCAATGACCGGTCATCCTGTAACCGGGAAACAGGCGTCCGAGATGCAGAAGCAGAAGCTCCTCCAGCGGCAGGAACCGCTTGCCGCCCTTGGTGTCGCTCAACTCGACAAAACGGTCGACCTGTGCCGGGATCGGCAGCAGCGCCCGCAGCGGCCGTTTGTCGGATTTCCGCTCCAGTTCCAGGGCAAGCGAGAACCCTTCGTTGGCGATGAACGGGAACGGGTGTGCCGGGTCGATGGCCAGAGGAGACAGGATCGGAAAAACCTGGCTCAGGAAAACCCTGTCGAGATAGGCCTTGTCCTCGTCATTCAGCCCCTCGCGCGTCAAAAGCGCGATGCCCGATTGACCCATTTCGGTTCGCAGGCGCTGCCAGGTGTCCTGCTGGCTTTCCAGCAACCGGCGCGCGTCCGCGTTGATCAGGACAAGCTGTTCCGCGGGGGTCAGACCGTCGGCCGCCGGAGTGATATTGCCCGCATGCGCCAGTTCGCGCAGACCTGCCACCCGCACCGTGTAGAACTCGTCCAGGTTGTTCGCCGAGATCG
>CAZRNL010000545.1:908-2133 GCA_964601395.1 uncultured Silicimonas sp.
GACAGGAACCGCAGCCGTTCGAGCAGAGGAACGCGCGGGTTCTCGGCTTCCTCGAGGACGCGCCAGTTGAACGCAAGCCACGACAGCTCGCGGTTGACGAACCTGGCAGGCCCCGAGAAGTCCACGCCTTCCATGGACTTCGGCGCAGGAACGGGTGCATTCAGAAAGTCTGTTTCTACATTCATGGTTGGCGGTCTGACGAATGATTGTGACGCGAGAATGACAACTATCGCGCGCCCGGATGAAGCTTGTCCAGCACCTGCTGCGCCAGACGCTGGTTAATGGCGCAGCCCTCGGCCAGCGCGGTCCGGTCCAGCGCGGCGACCAGCCTTTGCGCCTCGGCGAACGACCGGTCCATGCGCCGGGTCAGCCAGCCGATCAGCGCAGGCGGGACCTGAAGCTGGCGGTCGGCGAACAGCTTGACCAGGACTGCCGAAAGCAAGTCGTCGTCAGGTGCCTCGATCAGCACCACGTCAGTGGCAGCCATCCGGCTTTTCAGATCGGGCAGGGCGATGGGCCAACGCGCCGGCGGCGTTCGCGCCAGCAGCAGCAGCGGCAGGTTCATGGAAGCCAGGTGGTTGTGCAGATGAAACAGTGCTTCCTCCGCGTCGGCACTCAGCGGGTCCGCCGAATGCACCTCGACGGCCATGGCCGTTCGTACCGCGCCGATGTCAAGATCGGGCAAGTCCGCGATGGCCCGCACGTGTCCCACCGTCGCCTCTGCCCAGACATGCGCCAGATGCGTCTTGCCGGCCCCCTCAGGTCCGACAAGCGCCAGCTTGCCCTCGGTCCAGCCCGACATGTCCTCCAGACGGGCGACCGCCAGCGCGTTGGCTTGCGAAACGAAGAAATCGCCCCGGTCCCGCGAAGACTTCACAGGAAGATCGAAGGTCAGCTGTTCGGCCATGAGGTCAGACCTCATCCTTGTCCGAAACACCCTTGTAAAGACGGCTGTCCTTGTACTGCTCCAGCGCGAAGCGCGTAATCACCCCCAACGCCGCCGCCACCGGAACCGCGACCAGCAGGCCCACGAACCCGAACAGCGCCCCGAAGGCCGACAGCGCGAAGATCAGCCAGACAGGGTGCAGCCCGACCGAAGACCCCACCATCCGTGGCGTCAGAATGTTGCCCTCGACGAACTGGCCCGACTGGAAGATCGCCCAGACGATCCCGATCCAAAGCCAGTCACCCCAGAACTGGAACAGCGCAAGGCCGATCGCCAGAA
>CAZRNL010000546.1:0-1625 GCA_964601395.1 uncultured Silicimonas sp.
GATCGTTCCAACGTTAACGTGCGGTTTAGTCCGTTCAAACTTTGCCTTTGCCATCGCCCTATAGCCTTCTCGGGTGCGTTCATACCGCGGCGCAGGTAGGACATCGGGACGGGAAAATCAAGCGTCAGTTGGACGTCGCCACCGCCTCTGCGACATCGGCTGTCGACGTGGTGTCGATCTCGGGGGCCGCGACCGAAATGTCGTAGGGTACCCGGACCTGCCCCTCGACCGGGGCGAACCACTCGGGGTTTTCGCGCAGCCAGTCCTCGATCGCCTTGGCGACCTGAGCCGACAGGTTCTGCAATTGGTCTTCTGCGGAACGGACATACCCCGAGCCGAGCAAAGGAACGGCGTTCTGCAGACCCTCACCGGAGATGATGCGGAACGGCTCCTCGTTCAGCTTCTTCTGTGTCGCGTTGTCGAAGACGGTGACGTCCACGATCATCGCCGAGCGCGGCGCGTAGACGACCGGAATTCCCGGCTGCGCCAGCACGACACCGCCGACGACGATCCCGAGGTGATAAAGTCCATCGCCGTCATACCGGCGAAGCCGGGCGGCAACGGAATCCTGCACCGCGGCTTCCAACTGGTCGGCGGTGAACTCGCGCGAGAACGGGCCCTTGGTGACGTTGTCCGCTATGGCGATGTTATGGCCCAGCCGGAACTGTCCCAGGGGTTCGGGCGCCAAAGCCAGATCCTCTTCGGCGGCACAGCCCGCGAGGATGAGAATAACGCTGCAGATCGCTGCCCAACGTGCTGCCATGTCTTGCCTCCACCATTTCGGACAGACCTAACGCGCCCCGCCGCCACCTGCAATTCGGAATTACCCGGGCAATTCTGCCAGAAACGACTGATCCTGTCCCGGCCCGGAAGTCCCGGATCGGCGCGCAGACATCAGGTGAACGTGTTGTCCTGCGGAAAACCGCGGGGGGCCATCCGACCGGCGCTTGCCCGTGCGCCCTGCCATTCGTCAAGTTCGGTGACCGTGCGGGTCCGCCCCGCCGGATCCAGCCAGGTGAGACCCTCGGCCAAGGCGAAGGTGCGCGCATCCGACAGGCCGCCGTCCTTGTATTTCTGCAACCGCACACCCTTGCCGCGTCCCATCTCGGGCAGGTCGGTCAGCGGGAAGACCAGTAGTTTGCGGTTTTCGCCCACGACCGCCACCTGGTCCCCCTCGACCGGCGCGCAGACCACGGCGCGCACACCGTCCCGGACGTTCAGGGATTGCTTTCCGGCGCGCGTCTGCGCCAGGACCTCTTCCTCGGCTACGACGAAGCCGTCGCCGGCGCTGGAAGCCACCAGCCGCCTGCGCCCGGGCGCATGGATGAACAGCGCGACGATCGCGGCTTCGTTCGGCAGGTCCACCATCAGCCGCACCGGCTCGCCCATGCCGCGCCCGCCCGGCAGGCTGGCCGCCGACAGCGTGTAGAACCGGCCGTTCGAGCCGAAGAGCAGGATCCGGTCGGTCGTCTCGGCGTGGAAGATATGGCGCGGTCCGTCGCCGTCCTTGAACTTCAGTTCCTGGTCCAGCGCGATGTGGCCCTTCATCGCCCGGATCCAACCCATCTGGGAACAGACAACCGTGATCGGCTCGCGGTCGATCATCGCCTCCAGCGGCACGTCCT
>CAZRNL010000546.1:1635-2115 GCA_964601395.1 uncultured Silicimonas sp.
CGACATGCGCGGCCTCGGCGAAGGTGGTCCGGCGCGGATCGGCGAACTGCTTCTTCACGTCGCGCAACTGGTCGGCGATGGTCGACCATTGCTTGCCGTCTTCGGCCAGCAGATCCTCGAGATCCGCGCGCTCCTTCAGCAACTCGTCATACTCGCGCCGCAACTCCATCTCTTCCAGGCGGCGCAACGACCGCAGGCGCATGTTCAGGATCGCGTCGACCTGAACCTCGGACAATTCGCCCTCGCCCTCGGGCGGCGAGGCGTAGTCCTTCTCGGAGGTCGCCCGCACGAAACCGCGCGACCAGTCCTCGCGCATCATCGCCGCCTTCGGATCGTCGTCGTAGCGGATGATGTCGATCACGCGGTCGAGGTTCAGGAAGGCGGTGATGAAGCCTTCCAGCACTTCCAGCCGGTGGTCGATCTTGGCCAGCCGGTGCTCGGACCGCCGCCGCAGCACCTCGCGCCGGTGGTCGAGGAAGG
>CAZRNL010000547.1:0-2112 GCA_964601395.1 uncultured Silicimonas sp.
TCTCTTTCTGCGTCTGCGACATCATTTGGAGCCTTCACCAGTTAAAAGCAATAAAGTTTCACCGAAAGCCAATTAGACGCAAGGTTATGGCTTTGTCAATTCGCCGCGTCGCGGCATGGCGGGATTTACCTCGACCTCGCCCCCTGCCATGGTCGCCGTCATGTCGCATGTGGTCGAACTTCCGCTCTGGCTTTTTGTCTTGATCCTGTTGTTCGCCGCCATCACCGCGTCGACACACCTGCTGTTTCCATCCGTCCGTTGGTTCTTCCGCCGCAGGGCCGAGCGCATTGTCGCCGAACTGAACAAACGGCTCGACCGTCCGATCCAGCCCTTCAAACTGCTGCACCGCCAGGACATGATCCAGCGCGTGATCTACGATCCTGAGGTCGTTCGCGCCGTGGCGGACTATGCTCATGAAAACAATGTGCGGGAAGATGTCGCCTTCGAGAAGGCCCGCGACTATGCGCGCGAGATCGTGCCGTCCTTCAGCGCCACCGCATACTTCGGATTTGCCATCAAGCTGGCGCGCTGGATGGCAAACAAGTTATTCGATGTCCGCCTCCACCGGATCGATGAAGCCGCGCTGAAAGAGATCGACCATACGGCGACGGTGGTCTTCGTGATGAACCATCGGTCCAACTTCGACTATGTTCTGGTGACTTACCTCGCTGCCGAGCAGTCCGCACTGTCCTACGCTGTTGGCGAATGGGCGCGGGTCTGGCCCATGTCGCGCCTGATCCGGGCAATGGGTGCCTATTTCATCCGCCGCCAGTCGCGAACGATGCTCTATCGCAAGGTGCTTTCGACCTATGTGCAACGGGCTACCGAAGCTGGAGTGACGCAGGCCGTCTTTCCCGAAGGTGGTTTGTCCCGGAACGGCCTCGTCGGCGCGCCGAAGCTCGGAATTCTCAGTTACATGGTGGAAGGCTGGCGTCACGATCGACGCGATGTCGTGTTCGTGCCCATATCGCTCAACTATGACCGCGTGGTTGAAGACCGCGTCCTTGTGGCGGCGGGGCGCAGCGGTCAGCGACAGTTCCGGGCGACCATCCCTGAAGGCATTGTCTTCACCGTGCGCTATTTCTGGCGAAGGCTTCGCGGCAAAGTTGACCGTTTCGGCGTCGCGGCGGTCACCTTCGGGCGCCCGGTCTCGCTTGCCGATATCGTGCAACAGGCAGGCGATGACCCCGTCGAGATGCTGGCCGAGCGACTGACGCAGGAAATCCGCGGAGCGATCCCGGTTGTCTCGGTCCCGCTGATCCTGGTCAGTTTGTTCAAGCTCGGCGGGCAGGCCGGTCTGGAGCAATTGGTAGCGGAGACAGGCAGGGTCAGGGCCTCGCTGCCCGCAGAGACGATCGACTTCGCCGAATCTGCCTCTTCTCCCAAGGACATCGAGCGCACGCTGTCGATCCTTGTCCTGCGTGATATCCTTGAACTCGACGGCGAGACATATCGCATCTTTGACCGTGACCTCGTCGCCTACTATGCGAACTCGATCTCGGTGCATCTGGACGACGAAACCCGCGCGCTGATCCCTCCGATCAAACAATACGAAAAATCCGAAAAGACATAAAATTACAAACTAGATAAAAATTTGTTTGCAAAGTTGCGCAACAGATTCTACCTCTTTCTGCAGCACAGCGGCGATTCTGCATCGCAGCACCGTAACCAGTCAGGAGGGAGCGATGGCCTTGGACACTAATACGACGACCGCCACTCACAATGCGCCGGTCAAGGATCTTTACGCGGTGGGCGAGATGCCTCCGCCCGGTCACCTGCCCGAAAAAATGCACGCCTGGGCAATTCGCCGTGACCGCCACGGTGAGCCGGAGCAGTCCTTCCAGCTCGAAGTCGTGGACGTCAAGAAGCCCGACAGTCACGAGGTTGCCGTTCTGGTGATGGCTGCGGGCGTCAACTATAACGGCGTCTGGGCTGGTCTCGGCGTACCGATCAGCCCCTTCGACGTGCACGGCGCAGATTACCACATCGCCGGATCCGATGCGTCGGGCATCGTTTGGGCCGTGGGCGACAAGGTTACCCGCTGGAAAGTGGGCGACGAGGTTGTCATCCACTGCAACCAGGACGATGGCGACGACGAGGAATGCAACGGCG
>CAZRNL010000548.1:0-2109 GCA_964601395.1 uncultured Silicimonas sp.
GCAGCGAAGCGCGCGTCATCGATAGGGTGGAAGTGGTTGCGGCGCAAGGCGTACCAGAGTTCGTTCGACACCTGCCATCAGAGTTGCGATCCGGTATCAACTGAGCAACGTTCCGATTCATCAAACATCGACCGATATTGTCCTTCAGCGAGTCCAAACAAGAGAAATTGAAAAACTGGCGCAACTATCATTGGCAGCTCGTACGCGTAACTTCTCAAAAAGTCGTGGCTCCCTATCCCGCAGGCAGAAGGGTCTCGTCCCTTTCGATTCCGTTGGTTCGACCAGGTGTCAAGAAGTGCGCACAGTCTCTGAAGATTGACGAGTCAGGAAGGCCGAGCGCGAGCTTCGATGAGACTGGGCAGAGGTGGGATTTTGCCGGTGCGGCGAAGGCGGTCGTTAAAGGTATTTCCAGAACGACACGCCAAGCTTGCGGCAGGTTTTCTTGAGACTCGCGAAGGTGTCCCGGCCGAGGCGGCCTTTTTCGCTGCGGGTGCCGCCGCTTATTTTGCGCCGCTTGACGTACTCGCGGACGTCGCCCTCGCTCAGGTTGTTGTGAAGCGGGATGTCGGGACGCTCGAGCACGAGCAGCAGCTCGCGCTTGTTGCGGCCCATCCGTTTCATCGCGAGGTCGAGGGCGGTGAAGCACGTCTTCGTGGCGCAAAGCTCGTCGAAGCGCTTTTCGAGCGCGGACTTGGCCTTCGTCGTCGGCGTGGTCTTGTACGCCTTCAGGTCGCGGTAGAGCTCCCACACGGCGGTGCGGACCTTCTCGAGCGCCTCGCGCTGCTCATCGCGAAAGCCCACGAGCCGCGCCAGCACGCGCTCGGCGTGGATCCAGCACAGGGCGTGAAGCAACACGTCGAACTGCCCCGCGTCATCGCTGATGATGACGAGATCGGGGTGAACTCCGTGCGACAGCACCGATGCGAGCAGGGCACCTTCGGTGACGATGCGGACGTGGCGTTCACCAGCGACGTTCCAGCGTTTGAGCGCCTCCTGCCATGGCGCGTCGTCTGCGAATACGAGGTCGCCAGAGGCCGTGTTTCGAATCTCTGCCTCGAGCCGCGCCAATATCGATTTTGGCAGCTTCTGGCCGACCATGTACGCGAGCCCTGCATCGTTGACGACGAAGTCGGTGTGGCCGCTGCGCAGGAGCTTGAGGAAGTTGACGCGGCTCTTGCTCGCTGTGCTCTCGAACCACGCGAACCACTCGTTTCCGATGTGCGTGCAGTAGCCGTTCTTGCCCTGGTGGCGCGCCCCCGTGTCATCGACATTGATGTGCCCGGACACCCGCAGCCCGACCCGGAGCAGCTCGTCCTTCTCCTGCTGGAACGATTCCTTGCCCTCAGTGATCAGGCTATGCAGCTGGCCGGCGGAAATCCGCACGCCAAGCTCGCGCAGCTCCTCTAACAGCAACGGCTCGGTCACCAGCGCGTGATAGTACTGATACAATATGAAACCCTGCAGCGAAGCGCCAAAGTCGCCGCGGTCCACGTTGGTCCCGACTGGCAGCTTCGCGCTGACGAGCTTGCCCTCCGGGGTGAGCCACTTCTCGAGGCGGTACCGGACCGTCTCGGTCTTGATGACCAGCTCCTGAACGTCGAAATCCGCGTAGCCCTTGAAGCGGCTGCCCTCGGGTACGCCTTGCGCCGCAACCACTTCCACCCTATCGATGACGCGCGCTTCGCTGCTCTCGAGCGGGCCAACCGCTCGAGAGCTTCTTTCGTTCTTTCCTGTTCAATCGTGAAGGCGCGATCTTCGGCTTGCCCTTGTGTCCTTTGAGTCGCGCCACTTCATCGCGCAGAGCCTGGTTCTCTTCACGAAGTCGGTGGTTCTCTTCACGCAAAGAGGCGACCACTTTGCTGAGTTCCGCCAGCTCCTTCCGGAGCGATGCAACCGTCGCGGCGAGATCCTCGTATGTGGGCAGCGTTTCGATCTCGCCATTAAGATCTCCTCACCGGGAATGTCAAGCAACCTCGCCACGACTTTTTGAGAAGTTACTCGTTGTCTAACCTATCCCACGATTATCTTTGATGATCTGCGCCCTCAATAAGGGGGAACTTCAGGCTAGACCATCCTCCTGCTGGCGCGGCTACATCTGTCGCGGGGGTA
>CAZRNL010000549.1:0-2093 GCA_964601395.1 uncultured Silicimonas sp.
CTGCGTCTCGTCGGCGGCTACGACGTGCTCTATGGAAAGGTGAAAACCTTCATGTGCGAAGACCTGTTTGCATCCCCGCCGGTGAACCTCGAAGATCCTGTGGTGCTGCGCAATCTTTCCGAGCCGGAAGTCAGCAAAGTCCTGTACGACGCCTTCAAGACCGCCATCAACGCACTGACCATTCAAGACACCGGCACCACACGCATCGAAGCCCGGATTCGCCTGAAAGAGACGCGCCCCTTCCGCACCGAGCATCGCCCGTTTCTCGTGGCAAAGAAATCCATCTTCACCAAGATCGTCGGCGAGGCCCGGTCCGGCGGGTTCGAGCTGTCGTTCGCCGCCTTCCTTGAGGCCGCGAAGGATGTGTCGGCGTTCGCCAAGAACTATCTGGCGGTCGGCTTCAAGCTCGACTATGTGAAAGCCGACGGCGACCTGTCCACCTATACGCCGGACTTCATCGTCCGCACCACCGACGGCACCGTCTGGATCGTCGAGACCAAGGGGCGGGAAGAACTCGACCTCCCGCAGAAAATGGCACGGCTCAAACTGTGGTGTGCCGACGCCACTTCTGCCGAGGAGAACGGACAGCGGTACGACTTTGTCTTCGTGGATCAGTCCGGTTTCGAGAAACACCAGCCGAACACATTCGCCGCGCTCGCAACGAGCTTCACGGAGTACAAGAGTCAGTCATGATGACCTTCCGCAACCATCGCCTTCGTGACCTCGCTGTGCCAATGGGCACCAATTGGCTGCTCAACGACCTGGCAGAAGCCAAGGGCAAGCAGGAACTGTATACCCGACAGTCGCCACAGGTGTTGAAAGCCCTTCGAGAAATGGCCTTGGTCCAAAGCGTGGAATCGTCCAACCGCATCGAAGGCGTGACCGTCGCTCCCAGCCGCCTTCGCCCGCTGGTCCTTGGCAATGCCCGTCCCAAAGACCGGTCCGAGCAAGAGATCATGGGATATCGCCGCGCATTGAATCTCATTCACACCAAAGCCGAGGCCTTGCCAATCACCCCCGACTTGCTGCGCCGCCTGCATCAGCTCTGTCAGGACGGCAGTGGCGATGCCGGTCAGTTCAAGAAGGTGGACAACGAAGTCATCGAACTGCGTCCCGGCGCGGCCCCCATCATCCGCTTCACATGTGTGTCCGCCAAGGCCACGCCCGCCGCCGTGGATGAACTCTGCCTCTTGTATCGCCATGCCATCGACCAGGACCATGTCCCGCCGCTCGTGGCCATCGGGGCGCTCGTGCTCGATTTCCTCTGTATTCATCCGTTTCGGGACGGCAACGGCCGCGTCTCTCGTCTGCTCACGCTGCTGGCGCTCTACCAGCACGGTTACGAAGTGAGCCGGTACATCAGCCTGGAACGGCTGATCGAAGAGGCGAAAGAAGACTACTACCGGGTCCTCCAGGAAAGTTCCCAACGCTGGCATGAGGGCAAACATGACCTCCTCCCCTGGCTCAATCACTTTTTGGCTATCGCCCACCGCGCCTATGGTGAATTCGAGCGGCGCGCCGGAGAGGTGAAAGCGCCGCGCGGGGCGAAGGCCGGGCTGGTGCTGGCGGCGATACGCGAACAATCCGGCGAGTTCCGCCTCGCCGATATCGAGCAGGCGTGCCCTGGCGTGGGCCGGGAATGGATTCGCTCCTTGCTCACCGACTTGAAAGCGGCCGGGGAGGCAACCTGCCGGGGCAAGGGACCCGCGGCACGGTGGACCTATCACGGGAGTAAGGGTACTAACGCGTGAATAAGGGTAGTAGTGAGGGTAGTAACCCGGCGGACCACCGGGAGCCAAATGGCGAAAGAGGGTACTGCCTCTAAAAGAGGGTAAGAGAGAGGGTAATAACTAGATTCGGGCATGAAGTGGGAACAACGGATATGGCGCGACCACACGACAGCGAACGATACGAACTCTCAGATGCAGAAAAGCGGGACTTGATCAAGCTCATCGAGCAGGGCAAGCCGCTCCCGGAGAAATACCGATTTCTTCTCTTTGCCGACAAACGCGAGGTCGAACTCGTCTGGAACGGGAAGACTCGCGAAGTCTGCACCGCCATTCTCCCTTTCCAAACACTCGAACACATCGACG
>CAZRNL010000550.1:0-2087 GCA_964601395.1 uncultured Silicimonas sp.
GGCCTCGCTGAGCGCGGCGCCGCGCGTGCCGGGGTCGATCTGGCAAAGGAGGTCCTGGGCCGAAACGAACGAGCCCTTTCGCAATGGGTCGCTGATGATCCGTCCCGAAGTTTCGGATCGGACTTCCACCTGGCGTTCGGCCTCGGTTCGGCCGCGCAGAATCACCGCGCCGTCGATCCGGTCGGCCCGTGACTCGATGGCGACGACTGTCACCCGGCGGCCACTGCTCTGGGAAGATTCAGGTGCGGCTTCCGCAGCTACCGGCGCGGAAACTTCCTCCGATGCGCTGATACCCGCGAAGTCCAAAAGGGCTTCGCGCTGGAACACGACGAAGAACAAGGCGGCAACCACTACAACGGCGCTCAGGATCGAAAGCAATCTCATGCAGGTCTCTTGTGGTTCCTCGGCTTGTACATCGTGCCGGATCGCGCAGCTTTTCGGAACAGTCGGGCACCAACCCTTCTGATATTGGTGCTACGCTGAACCGTTCAGTTCAGATTAGTTGTTTTCGCATTCTTCCGCAAGTCTGTGGGGCGAAAGGTGGATCTGTGGACTTTGCAATCTTTCCCTGCACGCGATAAGAGATCGCAAAACGCGAAACAAGCACGAGGCATGCCGTGTCCAATACGGATTCGTTTATCGACGAGGTCACCGAGGAAGTTCGGCGGGACAAGCTTTATTCCATGTATCGCAAGTATGGCTGGTTGGCCCTGCTTGCGGTCGTCCTGCTGGTTGGTGGCGCAGCCTGGAACGAATGGCGCAAGGCGTCCCTTCGGGCAGAGGCGCAGGCGGCGGGCGATGCCTTGCTGGCTGCCCTGGACGACGATTCGCCGGCCGCGCGGGCCGAGGCGTTATCGGCGCTGGTGCTGCCCGACGATGCAGGCCGGCGTGCCATTGTTCTTCTGATGCGGGCGGGTGCGGAGGTCGAGGCGGGCAACACCGACGCGGCACGCGAAGCTTTCAACACCGTGGCCGCGGATGAGGAACTTCCGGACAGAATGCGCGATCTGGCCGCGTTGAAATCCGTGATGCTGTCGACGGCGGACACAGCGCCTGCCGAGCGTATCGCCCGTCTCGAGACGCTTTCGGTTCCGGGCAGACCCTACCGGCTTCTGGCGCTCGAGCAGATCGCACTCGCGCGGATCGAGAGCGGCGAACGGGATCAGGCGCTGGACACACTTCAAGGTATTCTGGCGGATGCCGATGTGACGGAGGACTTGCGCCGCCGCGCCAGTCAGTTGATTGTGGCTTTGGGTGGAACTCTGGCGGCGACATGAGACGACACGGCGGCGACGAGTAAAGGGGCGGAGCGTTTGAAATTCTTGGCAAAAACCCTGATGGTATCCGCATTGGCGGCCGTCGTGTTGTCCGCGTGCGGCGAACAGGAAGTGATCATCCCCGGCGAGCGGCTGGACCCGCGCGCGGGAACCCCCGCCTTTGAGGACGCGATCGTCAATCGCGCGCTTCCCTTGTCACTGCCGCAGCCGGCAGTCAACGCCGACTGGAGCCACCGCAACGGCAACGCGTCCCATGCGCTGTCCAATCCCGCACTCGATACGTCGCTTCAGCGTGTCTGGTCCGCATCGATCGGCGAAGGCAACGGGCGCAAGCACCGGATCACCGCTGATCCTGTCGTCACTGACGGCCGCGTCTTTTCGCTGGACAGCCGCGCCCGGGTGTCGGCCTTCTCGACAAGCGGCGCAACGCTTTGGACCCGGGATCTGACGCCTGGGTCGGACCGGCCCGATGACGCTTCGGGCGGCGGTATGGCCGCGACGTCTGAAGCGGTTTACGTCACGACGGCCTTCGGAGAGTTGACCGCGCTGAGCGCGGCAACCGGAGAGATTCTCTGGAATCAGAACTTTGACGCCGCAGCGACCGGGGCACCGACCGTGGCCGCGGGTGTCGTACACGTCGTGACACGCAACGCGATCGGTTGGGCAGTCGATGCACAAAGCGGACGCATTCTCTGGCAGGTTCTCGGGGCAACCAGCGACGCGGGCATCCTTGGAGGGCCATCGCCCGTGGTGGCCGGACCGCTCGTCGTGTTTCCCTTCGCCAGCGGTCAGATGGTGGCCGCCGTGACG
>CAZRNL010000551.1:0-2085 GCA_964601395.1 uncultured Silicimonas sp.
GCGTTCGGCGGTCGATTCGCCGATCAGAAGGTTATGCTGCCGGCGCAGGTAGCTGATGATCGCCTCATCCATTCTGTCGCCGCCCACGCGGACCGAGCGCGCATAGACGATATCGCCCAGCGAAAGGACGGCCACTTCTGTGGTGCCGCCACCGATATCGACAACCATGTTGCCGGTGGGATCGGTGATCGGCATGCCCGCCCCGATCGCGGCCGCAATCGGTTCGGCGATCAGCCCGGCCTTGCGTGCTCCAGCCGACAGAACCGACTGGCGGATCGCACGCTTCTCGACCGGAGTCGCGCCGTGCGGCACGCAGACGATCACTTTCGGCTTCGAGAAGGTTCCGCGCTTGTGGACCTTGCGAATGAAGGCCTTGATCATGGCTTCGGCGACATCGAAGTCTGCGATGACGCCTTCGCGCATAGGGCGGATCGCCTCGATGGAACCGGGCGTTCGGCCCAGCATCAGCTTGGCATCCTCACCGACGGCGAGAACCTTTTTCACGCCATCCTTGACATGATAGGCCACCACCGAAGGCTCGTTAAGGACGATCCCCTTGCCTCTCACGTAGACCAGAGTGTTCGCCGTCCCGAGGTCGATTGCCATATCTGTCGAAAACAAACCGCCGAAGGCCATGTCCTGCTGCCCCATTCTTTCTTTCGGGTTCGCCCTGCTGCCTGTCGACGAACCAAGTATCTCTTATAGGCCTCACCCGCTCCGTCCGAAAGGATGATCGTCGCGGTATCAGGCGCAAATCTGCCGTAGTTGCCCGAACGCATTAACTACGATTCTCTATCAAACCCTAAATAGCGGCGTCATTGTGGCCTTACGGGGAACAATAGATGGCTTACACGTCCTCGTGCATCCCGTGGTTGAGGAGTTCATTGTCTCTGGCCATGATGCATCGAACAGGTCACAGGATGGAAGGATGACGCAACGCCGCCCTATCGGTTTTCTGCGACTCGGCGCGTTTCGGAGCGTCGGGATAGCCGTTGTCCTGATCCTCGGTCTTTGCATAGCGCTGAAACCGGTGATCGAACGCGTCTATCTGGCTCGGACGGCCACGGCAGGACATGCGACGCTCAACATCGTCGTCGAAGGTCTCAACAGCACGCTCAAACGGTTCGAGCCGCTGGCCAAACTGATCGCAGAGCGACCCATCCTGACGCAGCTGCTGGAGGAACCCGACAACCAGGGCCTTCTTCCCTTCGTCAACGAACAACTCAGGATGACCGCGCTCAGCCTCGGGGTGTCCGACGTCTACCTGATGGATATCGTCGGCAACACCATTGCGGCCAGCAATTATCGCAACGAATTGACTTTCATCGGCAACAATTTCGCATACCGTCCCTATTTCCAGCAGGCCCGCGACGGTGGGCTGGGGCGGTTCTTCGCCCTTGGCACGACTTCGGGCCAGAGGGGATATTTCTTCGCTGCCCCGGTTCTGGACCAGTCCCGCATCGTGGGTGTCCTGGCGGTCAAGTTCCTCGTCGATCCCTTCGAGGCCTCATGGCAGGGCGGCGCCGCCGAAATCCTCGTTACCGACCATGCCGGCGTCGTCTTCATGTCCAGCCGACCAGAATGGCATTTCCGGACATGGAACGTACTCGACCCCGCATCACGCGAACAGATCGCCTTGACGAAGCAATATCCGATGAACCGACTGATTTCTCTCGATCCGGTGTCGACCGAAATAGATGACGACCATATCCTGGTTTCGCTGGCAGGCGAAGATTTCGTTCTGAACTCCACGTTGCTGTCCGACGTGGGCTGGCGCGTCCATCTCTTGACCCGCGCCGGTCCCGCACGGACCCAGGCGACAGTCGTCCTGCTGGCTTTCGGTCTCGGTGCACTGCTGCTGACCCTTGCCACCGCGGTCGTGATACAGAAGCGCGCCCGCGCCCGCGAGCGTGACGCCGAGAGACGCTCTGCGCAGGCGGAACTGGAACGGCAGGTCATTCACCGCACCGCCGATCTCGATGCCGTCAACAAACAGCTACTGACCGAGATCGACGAACGCCGCGCGACCGAAAAGCGGCTGCGCAGCACCCAGAAGGAACTGATACAGGCCGGCAAGCTTGCGGC
>CAZRNL010000552.1:0-2074 GCA_964601395.1 uncultured Silicimonas sp.
GACGGGTTGCCTCCGGGAACATCCCGGTTCGAGTTGCGGTTCTCTCTCAACCGTAACTTGTGAAACGTCCTGCGCCATGGGAAACAGAGATCAGACCGTCGCGCACCCTTGCCAGAAGGATGAGAACATGAAGATCCAGCTTACCCTGCTTCCGGCAGTTCTGCTTATGGCCGTGGCCTGCGCTCCGGTCGGGACCACGGGCGAGGGGGCCGAATCCGGCTTCATCAAGGAACTGCCCGAGGGCGTGCTTGCGGTCGCCGCTCCGTTCCAGGATCTGAACGCGGTCGTGCTTCGCCCGGAGGACGGTTGCTACTGGTATCGGCACAGGGGGCCGGTCGAGACGACCTTCCTTCCGCTGCGGACAGTGGAAGGAAGGCCGATCTGCACCCGGCCCGACACACCGGCAGGACAGGTCGGCTGATCAGCTTCTTGCGGTAAGCGAATCCTCGGTCGGGTAAAGATGCGCCGTGGAACCGGCGGCCACGTTGTCATAAAGGCCGATGATATGCGCCATCACCATGCGAACGCAGCCCGAGCTTGACCGGCCGCCGATTGTCCTCGGGAAAGGCGTCCCGTGAATCCTGAGATATGTGTCGCGATTTCCGACATAGAGATACAGCGCCCGCGATCCCAGCGGGTTGTCGGGGCCGCCCTCGACGCCCTCGGCGAACTGCGCATAGGCATCCGGATCGCGCTTGATCATGTCATCGGTCGGCGTCCATTTCGGCCATTTGGCTTTGCGGCGGATGGTATAGACCCCCGGCTCGTACAGGTTTCCGCGGGCAATCCCCACTCCATAGCGCATCGCGGTGCCGTCCGGCTGGATGTGGTAGAGGTAGCGCGCAACTGCGTCGACGTGGATATCGCCTGCCCGGAGTCCGTCATTCGCTTCGACACGCGTCGGCAGGAAGCGCGACGGCAGCCCCCAGGGGTTCGACGTGGCCGGGTCGTACCCCGCCGGAGTCACCCGCGCATCCCAGCGGCTCCACTGGTTGCCGGGGGTCGGCGTGGCCTCTTGCGCGAGCGCGGCAATCGGCGCCGAGAAAGCGGCAGTGGTCGTAAGAATGAAATGGCGTCTGGTCAGCATCGCAGAAAACTCCCCAAGGCAGGTGGCGCGGGATAACCCGCTGGGCGGCTCCTCTGTGACAGTGTCAGGGCAGGTCTTGTCCACTCACAAACGCGTTGGCGGACCAACACCCTGCAAGACGTTGCATCTTTGCCCCGCCAACCTCGGCGCTGCCGCGGGCTGCCTGACATGACGTTGCACGTGAAAGGTCCGGTGCGGAATCGGAAACAATCGGCCCCGCCAGCGCCGCCTTTCTGCCACCCCGCTCTGATAGCCTTGCGCCATGTTTACCAGTGCTGCGGATGTTTTCCGCACCCGCCAGGTCACCAGCGATCTGACGGCCTACCTTACTCGCTCCGGAAGGAAGACGCTTTGCCGCGTTCCTTCCGAGCAAGGCGTACGTGGTCGCCTGTTCTCCGTCCTTGACAAGCGCGGCGGTCGTTTCGCGTTTCCCGGTGACCGGCGCGCGTACGGCGAGGTCCTGCTTGCCGCTGCCCTGCCCGATGACGATTATCCGGCATTCACCGCGGCAACGGCGCTTCTGCTGCTCGACCGGCTGAACGGGGGAGACGGCGAGGACAATCTCTACTGGAACTGGGACGCCTTCCGCGATCACTACCGTCTTGCCGATCCACCCGTCAGGGCCATGCTGATGAACGCATTCCGCATCGCCGAGGCGTCCGGACGCGTTGCGCTCTGCGATCCTCCTGACCCTGTCGACTGCCTCACCGAGCGCCCGGAATCCCTTGTGCCGCGCCTTCGCATGTCGGGACAAGGCATCCTCGCGGACGCCATCGATGAGGATGTCTCGCCCGAGATCGCGGGGCGTCTCTGGACATTGATGTCCCGCACCCCGTCGACGCCCGAACAGGTGGCGGGCTTCCGATATCTCTACGAACGGCCGGCCGCGTTTGCGCCGCCAGACCGCGGAAACGCACCGCCGATCCCTTGGACGCTTGACCCTATGGACACGGCAGGGCTCGCACCATAATTCCTTGGCGCATGAGC
>CAZRNL010000553.1:0-2068 GCA_964601395.1 uncultured Silicimonas sp.
GGACAGAGTCGACTTGCCGGAGCCGTTCGGCCCCATGATCGCATGGACCGCTCCGGCGGGCACTTCAAGATCGACGCCCTTGAGGATCTGCTTGTCCTCTTCCTCAAGTTTGACGTGCAGATTATTAATTTTAAGCATTTCTTCCTCTCAAGCACGAAATAGGGCGCCGCCGCGAAGGCGGGCCCCGTCGATTAGTTCCAGATTGTTGAGGCAGCTCAGACCTTGCTGAGTTTCTCCGCTACGAAGGCTTCCGAGAAGACGCCCGCGTAGATGCCCGGATAGCGGGCCACGAGATCGGTCTGCCACACCGTCACCGCCGCGAGGCCGAGTATCATCGCCATGCGCCGAACAAGGTTGGTCAGACCAAAGGCCCAGGACAGCGTAAGCGCCAAAAGGACGGCTACGATGAAGTGCGCATAGGGAATGACCTGCGCCGCCGCTTCGATCGGGACCGTGATATTTAACAGTCCGCCCTGCTGAAACAGATGGTACTCTGCCGCCTGCCCCACGAACATCGACAGCGCGCCGATCACCGCAGCGATCGGGGCCAGAACCAGGTTCGAGCCCTCGCCGATATTGACGTTCTTCGGCTTCTTCTTTTTCAGCCGTACGGTATTGGTTGGCCTGCTGGTGCGCGCAGTCGCCTCGTCGCGCGGCCCGATCTGGACTTCGCCCATGGTATTGGCGCCGCCCTTCCTGATCCTGGCCAGGCGTTCTTCGAAGCCCTTGTTCTGTGCAGTCCCGTGAGCCATGCCGGTCACCCTTATCGTCGACGTGTCCGGAAACTCTCCAACGAAAGCGGCCAAAGAATGGCAACCGTTTGGTTAAAACGGCACCATTGTCACCAAAACGGATGCAAAAATGGTTATGGAGCCTGTCCAGCCTCATGACAGAACGACAGCCGTGCCGGAAGCCGAAACCATAAGCATGTTGTTGATGACCTCGTAGTCGAGATCGACACCGACGACAGCATTACCACCGGCCTGACGGGCTCGCTCTTCAAGTTCGCGAAGCGCCGTCTGGCGAGCTTCTCCGAGCGATTTTTCATAGGCACCGGAGCGCCCGCCGACGATATCGGTGATCGAGGCGAAGATGTCTCGGAAAACGTTCGCACCCAGAATGGCCTCTCCGACGACGATGCCCCGGTATTCCTTGATGCTGCGCCCCTCTACGGAAGGCGTGGTGGTGATGATCATGGATCCGCTCTCCAGGAAATCAATTGTCGCGCTTCTTCAAGCGTCCCAAAACCTGGGCAATGATGCTACCCAGGAAGCCCGAAACGAAGCTGATGGCCACGACCTGGCCCGCCTCGAGCATGTCGGTCGCCCGGTCGATGAAGGCTGCGAAGGCAGCGCAGAAGACGCCGGTGAGGATCGCCGTGGACACAATTGCGCGGATCATTCGCGCTGTCCCCAGCGCCACCTCCACTCGCCGTCGGTCCGGGCTCTGACCCACAGGAGAAAACCGAACGTCAACGCTCCGCTGAGGACGCACCAGATCGCGATCCGCAGAAGATCGGGCCCGGAACCTCCCAGGATCGGCCAGACGACAAGCAGAAACGCCAGCAGGGTTTCCGCCACGACAAACGCCGCGATCGCTGCCCAGCCTTTCCAGCCGGACGGCGACGCGCCGTAACCATGCGTCTTGGGCCTGAACAGGCTCACCCCACGGACCCTTCCAGAGAGATCGCCACAAGCTGTTGAGCTTCCATGGCAAATTCCATCGGCAGAGCCTGCAATACCTCCTTGCAGAAGCCGTTCACCACCAGCGCGACCGCCTCTTCCTCGTCCATGCCGCGGCTTCGGCAATAGAACAACTGGTCGTCGTCGACCTTTGACGTGGTCGCCTCGTGCTCGACGCGGGACGAATTGTTCTTGACTTCGATGTAGGGCACCGTGTGTGCCCCGCATTTGTCGCCGATCAGAAGGCTGTCACACTGGGTGTAGTTGCGGCTGTTCTTCGCGCGCGGGTGCATGGACACCAACCCGCGATAGGTGTTTTGGGCATGTCCCGCGCTGATCCCCTTCGAGACGATCCGGCTCTTGGTGTTCTTGCCCAGATGCACCAT
>CAZRNL010000554.1:0-2067 GCA_964601395.1 uncultured Silicimonas sp.
TGGATGGGCCGATAGAATAAGCGGACGTTCAAATTTCCACCCCGACCCGGTCATGAGCAGGATCGGTGCGCGATCCCAATACCGGAATGGCGGCTTCTGCGGAAACCAGACGTCCAATGGGGTGATCGTCGATGACCGTCTCTGGGTCGAGAGCCGTCACCTGTCGCGACCAAGGTCAGCGCCCTTCAGAATCCGTTCCGCCATCGCGGCAAGTTCTGCCTGATCGGCCACCTCTGCCTCGGCGTGCGGGATGATCGGGACGCCGGCAAAGCGCGGGATCAGATGGAAATGCAGATGAAACACGGTCTGACCTGCGGCTGCGCCGTTGAGCTGCTGGATTTCCAGACCGTCTGCCTCAAGCGCTGCAAGGAGCGTGCTGCCGACCTGCTGAACGGCCTGGAGCAGCGAGCACAGGTCGTCCGGGGTGATATCGAACAGGTTGGTCGCACCTGATTTGGGAATGACCAGCGTATGGCCGGGACCTTGCGGGGCAATATCGAGAAAGGCCAGCACCGTGTCGTTCTCGAAGATGCGGTGTGCAGGAGCGTTTCCGGCAAGGATGGCCGCAAAGACATTCTGGCTGTCATAGGGCTGATCAAGAACGTGGGTCACTAGGGGCTCCGGGCAAGTTGGATAACAGTGTGGCTCTTGAATATGCTGCCAGCATCAGCACCATGCAGATCTCGGTGGCCGAGCCCTAACTGGATCAACCTTGGCCTATCGAAGCACGTGTTCGGTCGATACGATTTCGACGTCGCTCATCCTGCCGAGATAGGTCTCCAGCCAGAGCTTGTGGGTGGCGCCGACGATCACCAGAACCTTGCCGCCACGCGCGCGGGCGGCGCTTTCGCGGATATTGGCGGCCATCCGCAGATTGCGCGCCTCCCACGCCGCCATCCGCTTGCGGCCCACGTCCCTCTCGGTCGGCCGGTTGATCACACCGAGCCATTCAAGATCGGCAAGACGCTGTTCGATGCGAGGGTCGTTGAGGCGGCGATAGGCGTCGAGCGCAGCTTCGGGCGTGATCATCTCGGCCACCGTGCCGCGCTGCTGCACAAGAGGATCGGCGGTGATGGTTTGGACGAGAGACGGGAACACCTTCTGCGCGAACAGATCGGCTTCCTCCGGGGTGAAGACGTCGTCTTCCTGTGAATCCGTCTGATAGACGCGCGGCAAACCTAGCCGCACCGCAAGCTTGACGGCGATCAGCACGCCTTCCTCGTTCTCCTGCCCGAGTTCATTGAGCTGCGCGACAAGGCGGCGCGAAATGCCGTCACCCGCGACGCGCTCGGCGGGGGCCAAGTGCCACCACTGCACAAGCGCCGAATAGGGATCGCCCGCCGCTGCAAACAGCGCCGCGAGCCTGCGCCGCTCAGCCGGGGCAGGACTATCGCCGAGCTTGCCTATTGCCTGCCGCAGCGCCGCCTCGGCCTGGGGCATGTCCATATCGAGCGACAGGCCCGCCGTCGTCGCCATGGCCATCGCCCGCCCGGCATAGGTCGCAGCCGCCTCTGGCATTACGGCGCGATAGGCCCAAAGCTTGTACGTGGTCGGGCCGGGCTGGTTCTCGATCGTGATGATGTCGGGAGCGAAAGAGGCAAGCCGGTCCAGCAGCAGGTCGAGCACCGCCGGATCCCAGCCTTCCTCGGCATTACTCAGATGCGCGGTGCCCAGCACCATCACCTGGGTCGGGTTATCGACCTGCTGGCGATAGGCCGATGGATCGAATTCTTCCGCGCAAAGCGGAGCCGCAAGGCAGCATGCTGCCAGCACTATCAGGGGCGATCTCATGTGGCGCACCATAGCGCGCAGGCCGAGGGGCGGACAACCGACGTCATCGCAGCGCCGCCACCAGATCGCTCTCGAAGCGGGCGGCGTCATCGCGTCCGGCGCGCAGCATGTCGGTATCGAGCTTCAGGCTGACCCGCCCTTTGGCGAGCACGATCCCGCTGTCGCAGAATCCGCACAGCGTGGTGAAATCGTGCAGCGCAGTCACCAGCGCCAGCCCTTCGCTCACCATCCGGGCGAGCACAGCACGGACATCGAAGGCCGCGACCGGATCGAGCC
>CAZRNL010000555.1:0-2061 GCA_964601395.1 uncultured Silicimonas sp.
CAGGATCTGCATCCGCATCAGCGCCTCTGCGTCCTCCTGCGTGTAGATGTCGTTGGTGATGACCCCGATCGAGGTCTGGGGGTGCAACAGCTGCGCGAGTTTCGCCGTCAGGGTGGTCTTGCCCGCGCCAACGGGGCCGCCGATACCGATGCGAAGGGGGCCGTTCATTCGTGTCATGACTGGAAAAGCCTCGGTTCCAATGTCTCGTGTCTCATCGCAGCGATATCCGAGGCCCAGCCGTTCGACCAGAGGTCTTCGGGGTCGGCGGTCAGCGCCTCTGCCGCCACGGTATGGCAAAGCGGCGAGAGCGCGGCCAGCACCCTTTGGCCGTCGGTCTGGCCAAGGGGTACGAGGCGGACCGCGGCGGAGACCAGGTTCGAGACGAAGGATTGCAGGTAGAGCGCCGCTGTCGTCTCGGGGTCGAGCCCTTTCAGCGCGGCAGCCGTGCCCACGGCGACGGGGTAGAGGAGGTCGGGCAGGTCCAGCCCCCAAACCGCCCGGACCGTCCCCGCGAAGGCCGCGCCCTGGCGCTCGCTTTCCCGCAACCGTTCGGACGAGGCGGCGAAGGCGCGGGCTAGGTCGTTCACGTCTTCTCCGCGCCGTGCGGCGGCCAGAAATACCGCGTCGGCACGACCCGAACCTTGGGTCAGTACGTCGCAGAGCCAGGTTTCCAGCGAGGCGGCGTCGGTGACGGCCAGATCCCGGATCGCTGTCTCGACCCCGTGGGAATAGGCGAAGGCACCGACCGGAAAGGCCGGGGAGAGCCATTGCGCCAGCGTCAGGAGGTCAGTGTTCGTGGACATGATGCGCCGTGTGCCCGTGCTCGTGGCTGTGCGTCCGTCCGTGACCATAGGCGCCGCCTTCCGGCGTGAAGGGTTCGGTCACGCGGGTGATCGTGGCGCCCAGATGCTCGAGCATGTGGCCGATCACCGGATCGTCGAGGATCAGGAGCCGGTCCGCGCCGATCTGGCAGGGCGTGTGGCGGTTGCCGATGTGCCAGGCGAGGCGCGTCAGGTCGGGGGCGGTCACGGACAGCAGCGCCTCGGGCGCGGCGGCGATCTCGATCAGCCGGCCATCCTCCAGTTCGAACGCGTCGCCGTGGTCGAAGTTGGTTGTCTGCGTCATGTCCACGACGAAGGACAGGCCGCTCTCGGAGGTCAGGCGCTTGCGGCGGAAGAACCGGTCTTCGTAGGTCAGCGAGCAGCGATCCACCGCGCCGGACCAGTGGCCCGTGCGGTGGAAAATCTGCGAAACGGGGTGGGCGCTCATGCGGCACCCCCACCGGTCAGACGAAGAAGATGTCGCGGTAGACGTGGCGCGGAATATCGCCGCGGGTCAAGCCCATGAGCTTGAGTTCGTCGTCCGACTTGGCGTTCAGCTTCTGGATCTGGTCGAGCCGCGAATGACGCTCGGCATACGCCTGGAAACCGCGCGAAAGACCGTCGAAAAATCCTGCCATTGGAAACCTCACTGGATTGTTCAGGTTTCCTCCCTTGGCAAGGAAGGTAAGCGCCGCTGCTGTTTCTCACCACTGCCATATCCGCAACCCCGCTATGCATCAGAACAGGAAGTAGCGCTGCGCCATCGGCAGCACTTCGGCGGGCGCGCAGGTGAGAAGTTCACCGTCGGCGCGCACTTCGTAGGTTTCCGGGTTCACCTCGACATGCGGCGTGGCGTTGTTCAGGACGAGGTCCTTCTTGCCGATGTTGCGCGTGTTCTCGACCGGCACGAGGTTCTTCGCCAGCCCGAGCGTCTGGCGGATGTTCTCGCGGTTCGCGGCATGGCTGACGAAGGTCACCGCCGAATGCTCGACCGAGCGGCCATAGGCCCCGAACATGGGCCGGGTATAGACCGGCTGCGGTGTCGGGATCGAGGCGTTGGGGTCGCCCATCTGGGCGCAGACGATGGTGCCGCCGAGCAGCACCATCTCGGGCTTCACGCCGAAGAAGGCAGGGCTCCAGAGGACCAGATCGGCGCGCTTGCCCTCGGCGATGGAGCCGATGTGCTGGGACATGCCGTGCGCGATGGCCGGGTTGATCGTGTACTTGGCGATATAGCGGC
>CAZRNL010000556.1:0-2051 GCA_964601395.1 uncultured Silicimonas sp.
CCAGCTCACCTTCGGGGCGTGAGCCCCGTGACGAGGGCTTCGATGACCTGCAAAAGGTCTGCTGGATCATGACCACTGTCGACGGCCAGAGCCGCGCGATCAAACAGCGCGCTGAGGAGCAGCGTAAGCGCCTCTTGCGGCAGCCTCTCAATCGCGCCGGAGGCGGTTGCACCCGCAAGTCCCTCCCTTAGTGTTCGGGCGGCGTGCTCCGCATCGAGCGCATCCATCGCGTCGCGGCCGAGCACCGCCGGGCCTTCCAGAAGGAGAAGCCGGGTCCGGCCGCTCTCCTGCATCGCTGCAAGATAGGCTTTCGCTCCTGCAAGCAGCCCTTCACGCGCTGACAAAACTCCTGCGCTGCGCGCCTCGATTTCTGCAGCGACAGCCGCCGCCTCGTCCTCGACGACCGCGCGAAACAGCGCCTCCTTGTCCCTGAAGTGGTGGTAAAGCGCTCCACGCGTGACGTCAGCCGCCGCGACGATCTCAGGCGTGCTGGTAGCCGCGTAACCGTTCTCGGCAAACAGGCGGCGGGCTGCGGCGAGCAGCCGTGCACGCATCTCTGCGCTGCGCTGCGGATTGGGGCGCCGGAATGTTTCAGCTTGCATGCAGGCTGCCTGTTTGTTAATTGAGAGTGCACATACAGACTGTATGTTTTTGGATCAGGGAAGGCAACCCATGCAGTGCAAGAGCTATTATCCCGTGCTGATGACCGCCGATGTCGCAGCGACCGCCGCTTTCTGGTGCGATCATTTCCGGTTCGAACGACTTTTCGAGGCGGATTGGTACGTCCATCTACAGAGCATGGAGACTCCCGCGGTCGCTCTCGCGATCCTGGACGTGAGCCATGAGACGATCCCTGCGCCAGGACGCGGCCGGACAGCGGCGGGGCTGCTGATCAACTTCGAGGTCGCAGACGTCGATGCCGAGTATGCGCGAGCCAAGGAGGCCGGCCTGCCCATCCTGCTCGACCTCCGCGACGAGGATTTCGGCCAGCGGCACTTCATCACGGCAGACCCGAACGGCGTGCTGATCGATGTGATCACGCCGATCAAGCCCTCAGCGGAATACGCCGCCCAATATGCCGCCACCGCTATCCCGGAGTGAATCAAGCTTCATCCCGTATGGCCGACCCAAGCCTCGCCGGTTATCCTGCTGGTACCAGGTGCCGCAAGATCAGGCCGCATCGAGAATCTGATTGCGCGCATACTTGACAGGAAAAAACCCCGTCACAAGGCTTACCGAATGACCTACATACCTGACGGTTACACTGACCTTGCCCCCTACCTGCTCGTCAAGGACGCCGAAGCCGTTCTGACGTTCTGCGAAAAGGTGCTGGGAGCCACGCGTCTCAGGGTCATCCCCAATGAGTCGGGCGGCATCATGCACGCCGAGTGCCGCATCGGCGACACCGTGCTGATGATGGGCGAAGCCGACGGCCCGCCGGCGATGCTGCATGTCTATCTCCCTGATCCGGACGCCGCATTCGACCGCGCCATCGCGCACGGCGCCGAAGTCATCCAGCCGATGATGGAGAAGGGTGACGGCGACCGGCGCGGTGGCGTGCGCGCACCGGACGGAACGCAATGGTTCTTGTCGCGGCAGGTATAGAGCGTCCGGAGCACGCAGAATTGCGTGCGCGTCTTTCAACCTGAGCTGCTGTCCACGCTTGCCCCTGCCTTTACGCGCCACGGTACTACTACGCCCTCAGCACTGTTGCTGACTGACCAATAACGGTCTTCTTGATCGACCCCGAACTCAGATGCGGGGCCGCGAATGACCGTCCACCCTCTCAAATCCGAAGCGATCGAGCGCGGCTCCCGCATGCTCTGGACGGCGCTCGGGCGGCATGTGGCGGCCTGGCTCGAAGATCCGACTGTCGTCGAGGTGATGCTCAACCCCGACGGGCGTCTCTGGCTCGACCGGCTCCGCGACGGGCTTGTGGATACCGGCGAGCGGCTCAGCGCCGCCGACGGTGAGCGCATCGTACGCCTCGTCGCGCACCATGTCGGCGCGGAGGTCCATGCTGGGAACCCGCGCGTCTCGGCGGAACTGCC
>CAZRNL010000557.1:0-2047 GCA_964601395.1 uncultured Silicimonas sp.
CAGCCCGAGACGTACAGAACCGATCAACTGCGTCCCAAGGATGCGGCGCCCGAGAAAGCGAAGGCCCGTGGCGGCCTGCAAGCTGTTCTTGGTGCGTTGATCAAATGGGACAGCGATCTGTGCAAGAAACCCTCAGTTGGCCAGGACGCCACCCCAAGTGATAGATTTGCAGCGGACGACCTTGCACCCGAGGATCGGACCACCTCGGCGGACGACGCGAGTTTGAAAAGCCGTACTGAGACAACGACGCCTGTTCGACTCGATGACTCTCAGGCTTCGAATATGGGGATTCTGCTCAAGGATCGCGACCGTCTGTGCGACGCCGCCAAATCACTTCGCATTGCCGTCGAAACTCTCGAAGCCCGCCTCAGTTCCTCTTCGTCGAGCAAACTGCTGGCAACGCTCTTGGAGCGTCGCGCAGAGATTGTCGCTGTAGGTGCAGGACTCTTCACTGCGGCACTTGCGACAATCCTCTTCTTCCATTTGCTGGGCAAGGCGGCGGCAGCGCACCTTCCAGCCTTTCCTTATCTGCTCGAGCATGCGCTTCGAGCGGCTCCTGCCGACCTCTCTTGGGCCACCCCCGTCTACCTTGCACTCGGCGCACTGATTATCACGCCGATGGTCTTCGCATGGTTGCGACATGAAGACCATTTGGCTGTGCATCAGGGTATTTGGACCGTGCGATCCCGAGTCAATTCGATCAAGGCACTCGGAGAAGAGTACAGCGACCATCAACGATCCTTGGCAGGAGTAGTCGGCGACAAGATTCAAGATGTCGGGGAGTTGCTTGTTTCCGCGCTCCGGAAGGTTTGGCAATTCTTCCCTGAGCGGCTGAAACGCAGCTTCCGCAGCCCACCAAAGAAAAAGCAAGCGCAACGCGAGTTCATTGCCAAAGGCCCTGTTTCGGGACCAATGCGTATCGCACTCGCTACTCTTCTGCTCTTTATCCTGGCATTCGCGTCGTGGGAGCGCGTCCTCGGCACCGAAAGCGATACCGACGGGCTGGGCGAGTGGACAAGACATGTCACGCTCGCTGTTTCTTTTTTGGTGCTCGCGATTCTCACGGGAAGCCTAGTTGCTAGTGGAGTTGCCAAGGCCCTAGCGTTGTTCGAGGAGTTCCGGCCGATCGCTAGTTTGGCTGCGAGGAGCGCATTTGCGGCCGCCTCTCTGATGGTTGGTGCTGCCTTGCTTTTCGGCTACCTTGCTGGCGTTCCTGGGCCATTGGTCTTGATCGGTCCTGAGAAGGTCTGTACGTCTCATGGTGACGCAACCCTTTTCGACTTCACTGACGGCCATGTGCGCATCGTTCGCCGCGATGGCGGTATCCGAGCGCTCGAACGCAAGAGCATTGCCGAGATCCGCACCCGCGACGGCTGCCCTGAACCTCCTAGGATTGTGTCGGATGCGCCCATTGAATCCTTGGTTGGCATTCTCCCTCGGCTCTTGGGCGCAATGCGCGATCATGCAGACGCATTGACGTTAGTCGGCCAAGGGCTTGGCCACGGTCTCCAAATTCGACTTCAGGGCGATCCGCTGCAGATCGAGCATGTTGGTTCCCCAACGTTGCAATTGGCTCCCGCCAGTGAATTTCAAGTCAGGGTCGCAACCCCGGATCGTATCCAGTTCACCCTGCCCGAGGCCGTGAGCCTCGCGATGCAGGGTCCGGTCCGCTTCGACCCGATCGAAGTTCAGTCCGAATCCGGTAGACAAACCGAGCCGTATGCTGTTCTCGCGGCAGCACTCTTGGAGCACTGCATGTCAGCAGCTCGATACAGGGCGGGCGTAGTTTCCAGAGAGGGGGGACGGAACAAGATCTATTCGGAACTGTGCGAGGACTTGGTGAACGATATTCGCGGAAGCATAAGTTCAGTCATGTTGCAGCCAACCGAGAAGGCGCCTCAAGATGGACTGGCGTCAGTGGAATGATGGCGCCAACGTATTCACAAGTCTCTCAACGTTCAACTCAGGTCTGATATCTCACTGCTGCGACCAAGGATTGGGTTTGCTCCGTCGTGTCCGGCCATCCGGGGGTGGCGTTGCTGTGCCA
>CAZRNL010000558.1:0-2042 GCA_964601395.1 uncultured Silicimonas sp.
CTGTCGGCCAGCCGGTTGGCGATGGCCTCGATCCCGTCGTTGTTGAAGCCGAAGCGGTTGATCGCGGCGTTGTCACGGCGCAGGCGGAACAGGCGGGGACGCGGATTGCCGGGTTGCGGGCGCGGCGTCGCCGCACCGACCTCGATGAAGCCGAACCCGGACTGCATCAGGGGTACGAGCGCTGTCGCGTTCTTGTCGAAGCCTGCCGCCAGGCCGATTGGGTTCGGCAGGACAAGATCACCGATACGGGTTTCAAGCCGGGGTGAGCGTACCGGACCGGGATGCGGTGCGAAGGGCGTATGCAGCGCGCGAAGCGCCAGCCCGTGGGCCAGTTCGGGGTCGAGGCGGTTCAGGACCGAAAGACCCAGACGCTCGATCACGCCGGAAGGTCCCCGAATGCGTGCTTGCCGCCGATCAGCGGCAGGTCGCGTGCCCAGAGCACGTCTTCGGCGCGCAGGGCGCGGTACAGATGCGGGAACAAAGCGCCACCGCGCGACGGCTCCCATTTGAGCGAGGCTCCGAGAGTGTCCGCCTCCAGTGCCAGAAGTTTGAGTCCCGTTTCCCCTGCGAAATGCTTTGCGGCGGTCTCGGCCACCTGGTCGCGGGTCGAGATGTGTATGTACCCGTCGGCCAGATCGACGGGGGCGCCGAGCGTCTCGCCCCGCGCCACGAAGGCCGCGTATTCTCCGGCGCGGAAAATCTTGTAGATCGTGGTCATGACTGCTCAGTGACAAGGCGGAGCGGTCGGGTCAAGCCGGTTGACGCAGAGACAGGTCGTCAGCCTTTTGACTCACGCGACAGATAGCGTCACTGTCAAACTCAGAACAACCGACAGGGGGATTCCCGATGCTGACCAGACTTCTTTCCGGCGGAGCGGTTCTTGCGCTGAGCGCAACCGCCTCCATGGCCGATTTCGACCTGACTATCCTGCACACCAACGACTTCCACGCTCGCTTCGAGCCGATCAGCGCCTTCGATTCGGGCTGCTCGGAGGAAGATAACCAGGCGGGCAAGTGCTTTGGTGGATCGGCGCGGCTGATCACGGCCATCGAGGCGGCCCGCGAGCGCGCCGGCAACACGCCGACGCTTCTGGTGGACGGCGGCGACCAGTTCCAGGGCACGCTGTTCTACACCTATTACAAGGGCAAGCTGGCCGCCGAGATGATGAACAAGATGGGTTACGACGCGATGACCGTCGGCAACCACGAGTTCGACGACGGCCCCGAGATCCTGCGCGAGTTCATCGGAGCGGTAGATTTCCCGATCCTGATGTCCAACGCGGATGTCTCGGGCGAGCCTTTGCTGGCGGATGTCATCCAGAAGTCCACCGTGGTCGAGAAAGGCGGCGAGAAGATCGGCCTGATCGGCCTGACGCCGCAGGACACCGACGAGCTGGCCTCGCCCGGACCGAACGTGATCTTCACCGATCCGTCCGGCGCGGTTCAGGCCGAGGTCGACAAGCTGACCGAGATGGGGGTCAACAAGATCGTCGTTCTCAGCCACTCGGGCTATATCGTAGACCAGCGTGTCGCCGAGAACACCACCGGCGTCGATGTGATCGTCGGCGGCCACTCCAACACGCTCTTGTCGAACACCGTCGAAGGCGCGGCCGGACCCTATCCGACCGTGGTGAACGGGGTGCAGATCGTCCAGGCATATGCCTATGGCAAGTTCCTGGGCGAATTGAACGTGACCTTCGATGACGGCGGCAACGTGATCACCACCACAGGTGACCTGATCATAATGGACGGCAGCGTGGCCGAGGACGAGGTAACCAAGGCCCGGATCGGCGAAGCTGCGGCTCCGCTGGAGGAGATCCGTAACCGTGTCGTGGCGGAGACCGCCGCGCCCATTGGCGGCGAACGTGACGTCTGCCGCGCGGTGGAGTGCGAGATGGGGTCGCTGATCGCCGACGCCATGCTGGCCCGCGTGAAGGATCAGGGCATCGAGATCGCGATACAGAACGGCGGCGGGATCCGGGCTTCGATCGATGCCGGTCCGGTGACGATGGGCGAGGTCCTGACGGTGCTGCCGTTCCAGAA
>CAZRNL010000559.1:0-2042 GCA_964601395.1 uncultured Silicimonas sp.
CGCGCCTCGCGGGACTGCACCACCAGGACGCCCAGTTTGTCCCCAAGCCGCTGGATCGGAACGCCGCAAAACGACGAGAACACTTCCTCGCCCGTCTCGGGCATGAAACGGAATCCCTTGGCCGAAGGCGCGTCGGCCTCGTTCACGACGCGACCGTCCCTCGCGACGCGTCCGACCAGACCTTCGCCCATCCGCATCCGGGTCTGGTGGACGGCCTCCGCCTTAAGACCTTCCGTCGCGCACAGTTCCAGGGTGTCGACATCGCGGAACAGGTATATCGAACAGACTTCTGTCCGCATCGAGGACGCGATCAGCTTCGTGATACGGTCGAGACGCGCCTGTCCCGCACTAGATTCGGCAAGCGTATCCTTCAGCCGCCTCAGAAGCTTGCGGCTCTCGCTGTCGCCCAGTTCCGTCATTCCATCCGCTCTGTCCGCCCCGCCCATTCTGGCACTGGCAGCTTCACTAGATCACATGCGCAAGCGAAGCAAAACGCGAATTCATGCGACCAAGGCACTCCGGATCGTCAGGAATCGCCCAGAAAACGGGCAAGAACACTTCTTGTCGAGATTTGCCCAAGCCGTCGTCCGCTGTCCATGACGGCCACGGGCACACCGCTGTCGAGGACCGAGCGGATCACATCGTGGATCTCGTCGTCCGGCCCGATTGTCGCAGTGGCAAGGCCTTCGTCCGGTTCCATCACGTCACGTGCACACAGCACGCCAAGCGGATTCATATGGCGCACGAAGTCAGCCACATACTCGCTTGCGGGACGCGTATAGATATCGCGCGGGGTGCCCCATTGCACGATCCGCCCACCTTCCATAATGGCGATCTTGTCACCAAGTTTGAATGCCTCGTCGAGATCGTGGCTGACGAAGATGATCGTCCGGTTCAGCTTGTCCTGAAGTTCCAGCAACTCGTCCTGCAAGCGTGTCCGTATGAGGGGATCGAGCGCCGAGAACGTCTCGTCCATCAGAAGGATAGGCGCGTCGGTGACGAACGCGCGGGCCAGGCCCACGCGCTGCTGCATTCCGCCGGACAGGTCGCCGACCTTGCGCTCGGCCCAGTCGGACAGTCCGACAAGCGCCAGTTGGTGATCCACTTTCTCAGCGCGCATCGCCTTCGACATGCCGCCGAGTTCCAGACCAAGCCCGACGTTGTCGCGGACCGTTCGCCAGGGCAACAGACCGAATTGCTGGAACACCATCGCGATCTGGGTCAGGCGCATGTGCCTCAGCGTACTCCGGTCCGCATTGGTGACATCTACCTGAGCGTCGCCGTCAGCGACGATAACCCTGCCACGCACGACGGGGTTCAATCCGTTGACTGCCCTCAAAAGGGTCGATTTGCCCGAACCCGACAGCCCCATCAACACCAGAATTTCGCCAGGTTCGACAGACAGCGAGCAGTTGTGCACGCCCAGAACCTGCCCGGTCGACTGTTGGATCTCGGCTCGTTCCTGCCCCTGATCCATAAGCGGAAGTGCGACGTCCGGCTTGTCTCCGAAGACGATCGAGACGTTGTCGAATGTGACCGCGCTCATTTCTTTTCAACCCGCAGCATGCGGTCCAGGATGATCGCGACGACGACGATGACGAACCCGCTCTCGAAGCCAAGCGAGGTGTTGACCTGATTGAGCGCCCGCACCACCGGGACGCCCAGGCCGTCGGCGCCGACCAGCGCCGCGATCACGACCATCGAGAGCGACAACATGATCGTCTGGTTCAGCCCCGCCATGATTTGCGGAAAGGCATAGGGCAACTCGACCTTCAAAAGTGTCTGGCTGCCGGTCGCGCCAAAGGCCTGCGCTGCCTCCAAAAGCGGCTGAGGCGTCGAGGATACGCCGAGATGCGTCAGCCTGATCGGTGCGGGCAGGACGAAAATCACGGTCGCTATCAAGCCGGGTACAAGCCCGATTCCGAAAAAGACGATGGCAGGGATCAGGTAGACAAAAGTCGGCAGGGTCTGCATCAGGTCCAGAACCGGCCGCATCCACGCATAGAGCTTGGGCCGGTGCGCCGCGGCGATTCCGATCGGCA
>CAZRNL010000560.1:0-2034 GCA_964601395.1 uncultured Silicimonas sp.
GTCTTGGCATACACGACCAGCGTATCCGCGTCCGGTCCATTGGTGATCCAGTACTTGGTGCCGTTCAGCCGGAAATGGTCGTTCCGCTTCTCGGCCCTGAGCTTCATCGACACCACGTCCGATCCGGCACCCGCCTCCGACATCGCAAGCGCGCCCACATGCTCGCCCGAGACAAGCCCCGGCAGGTACTTCCGCTTCTGCGCGTCCGTCCCGTTCAGCTTGATCTGGTTCACGCAGAGGTTCGAATGCGCCCCGTAGGAGAGGCTGACCGAGGCCGAGGCCCGCGCCAGTTCCTCGACCGCCACCGCATGCGCCAGGTATCCCATGCCCGCGCCGCCATACTCCTCCGGCACCGTGATACCCAACAGCCCCAGGTCGCCCATCTCGCGCCACAGGTCCGAAGGGAAAGCATTGCTCCGGTCGATCTCGGTCGCCATCGGGCGCACGCGCTCCTGCGCCCAGCGATGCACCATGTCGCGCAGCGCCTCGACGTCTTCCCCAAGATCAAACCGCATCGAACCGGTGAACATGCGTGCCTCTCCCATTTATTGAACGAGTGTTCAATTAATACGACATTCGGGACCGCCGGTCAATTCCCTCAGCGCGTGAACCGCCCGCCACCTCGGCTGGCGATCGCGGCCACCAGAGCATCGTCCAGATGCAGCCCGCACCGCGTCACCATCGCCCGCGACGCCGGATTGTCCCGCGCCACGAATTCGGTCACCCGGCGACAGCCCAGCGCCTTGCAGCTCTCCACGATGCACAGCGCGTTGGCATAGACCCCAAGCCCCAGCCCCCGCGCCTCGGGATCGACCGAAACAAGGCCGATGAACGCGGTATCGCCGTAGGCACCCTGGGGGTGAAACATCATAGTGGCATGGGCCATGGCCATCAGCCGCCTGTCCTCGTCCTCGATCAGGATGTTCAGCGCCGGAACGTTCTCGCCCCGCAGCGCAAATCCGGGGCTGGAGGAGACGCCGCAAAGCTTATTGAGCCCCTGCATCTTCGCCACTTCCTCGTCATCCGGCACCCTGACCGGACGCGCCGTCCAGCCCTTGGGCAAGCTCCGCGCCGCGATCACCTCTTCGGAAGCGGGCACGATACACGCGGCCTCTCCCATGAAAGCGTCCCAGGAATGAACCTCCCAGGACGCGCCCAGATGTCGCGCTGCCCAGCCATCGACCTCGGCCTGTCCCGCCAGCACAAGCGCGACGATACCGTCTTCCTCGACGATGTCGCTGATCTCGGACGAGACCTCGGTTGCCGGGTCCACCACGACCAGCAGCCTGCTCCCATAGGCCAGCCAAGGCGACCGCGCGAAGAGATCCTGTCGGGCCAGCAAACGCTTTTGTCGTCCAATCGCGGCCTCGTCCCCCCAGAACTCTGCCATCGCCCTCCCTTCCTGCGGTGTTGTCACGATCGGACGCTAGAGCCCTTTCCATGTCGCGCCAAGATGCAGTTTCTGTCGGAAAGAAGCCTGCTCGGAAGGCAAACCCGGCGCACCATCGGGCACATGACCCCGACTGCCATGATCCATGACCTTGCCTGGGCCGACCTGCCCGAACCCGTCCGCGCACAGGCGCGTCTCTGCCTTCTCGACCTCATAGGCGTCGCGGCCGGCGGTGCGACCACACGTCTTTCCCGGATCATCCGCGCGCACGCGGCGGAGCAATTCGGCGGAACTCGACCCATGCTGTTCGACGACCGCAAGGCCAGCGCCTCTGGCGTAGCGCTCGCGGCGGGCATGACCATCGACGCACTCGACGGCCACGATGGCTACAACCCGGCCAAGGGTCATGTCGGCTGCGGCCTCTTTGCCGCCCTTTACGCCATGGGAACGAACGCCACGGGAAACGATCTGCTGGCCACGACCGTTCTTGGCTACGAACTCGGGTCACGCTCAGCGATCGCATGGGTGATGGAGTCCTGGCGGATAAAGACCGACAAGGCGTCGGGCATCACCAACGACCCCAACGACTGGGCGACCGAGCACGACGACCCCACCTACATCCTCGACCTCGTCGGCCGGGTCGT
>CAZRNL010000561.1:0-1036 GCA_964601395.1 uncultured Silicimonas sp.
CCGGTTTCGCTGTAATCCGAGCCATCCGCCAGCCTGAGACGCACCGTGGCATCCGCCTTTTCAAGGTCGCGCTCGGTCTCTCCACGTCGCCACCGCAAAAGGTCTGCGGCGGATTGCGTCACATCGACATAGACCGGGTCGATATTGCGGATCACGGTCAGCGGCTGCGATTGACTTGCGGTCACAAGCGCCCCTTGAGAGGTCAGCGACAGGCCGATCCGACCGGACAGCCGTGCGCGGATCGTGGTACGCGACAGCTCGATCTCGGCGGAATTGAGCTGCGCCTCGGCCAGTTCCAGGCCCGCCGCCGCCGCGTCACGCGCCGATACGGCCTCATCCAGCGCCTGTTCACTGGCGACGTTGCGCGATTGCAATTCCACCAGCCTCTGTGCCTCGCGCTCTGCAGAGCGCAACTGTGCTTCGGCCTGCGCCACACCGGCACGCGCCTGCCGCACAGCGGCCTCATAGGTGGCCTTGTCGATTTCGTAGAGCGGGTCACCTTCGGAGACATCCGCGCCTTCGTCGAATCGACGCTCGGTGATGATCCCGTTGACCTGCGGGCGCACCTCAGCCTCGGCCGAGGCCGCGACCCGCCCGGGCAAGAGCGAGGTCAGCGTCACATCTTGTGGCGCGAGCGTCACAACCGTCACAGGCGTGGGGTCCTGCCCGCCCTGTTGCGCCAAGACAAACCCCGGCATGACACCGGCGCAAAGCACGAGAACGCGGATCAATCTGGGAAGCGGAGCCATCAGGAGCCCTTTCACGATGTGCATTGGCAGACCAGCGTTCACTCGGATATAAAACGCCCAAGTTTTATAAATATGACAACAGGCCGAATGGCAACAGCAGAGAGCGCGCCGCACAACCAATGTGCGAAAACAATGTGCAAAAAGAAACCTAGCAGAAACGACAACATGCGACGCGAGCAAGCCCACGGCAAAATGCGACCCGGTCGACCGACAACACTCAGCATCGAGGCCCGCCGCGAGGCCGTGTTGGCCGCGCTCGAAAGGGTGCATGCCGAGTCCGGTCTGGA
>CAZRNL010000561.1:1046-1499 GCA_964601395.1 uncultured Silicimonas sp.
TGGAGGGGGCCACGATGGAAACGATCGCCGCGCGCGCAGGCATGTCCAAGCGCACCCTTTACGAGACCTTCCCGAGTCGCAGCGCGCTCTTTCGTGCCTATATCGACAAGGTGGCTGACTCGTTCATCAGCCCCCTTCCTGACGCCGACACCGCGCTTCCTACCGCCGCCCGGCTCGAGCGCGTGCTGTCCAACGGTATCCGGCGCGAGGGCTATGGCCTGCCGCTTGAAATCCTGCGTGCATTCATAGCGCAGGTGCCGCGTACGCCTGATATCGGCCGCGATCTGGTCCAGACCCTGTTGCGGCGCGACCTGACCCTCTTGCAAACAGAGCTTGATCGCGGTGTCGCCCGGGCCGAAATCGCGATCGAGGATACGGCCGAAGCGGCGGCGCTCTTGCTGGATATGGTGCGGCCATGGCCGCTCGAATCCTTGCTTGATCCGGCCTGCCTGG
>CAZRNL010000561.1:1509-2025 GCA_964601395.1 uncultured Silicimonas sp.
GGCCGACGGCGCAAAGCGCGACGACGCGGCTACCACGCCCGACGCGCTTGCCGCGCGGCAAAAACTGGCGATCCGGGTGTTTGTCGCGGGGTTCAGACCCTAGGAGATGCGCCGGCTCTCAACCGTGGCGAGAGGCGCGCGCAGCGCCAATCCCCCCTCCCGGATGATGAAATCGACAATCTCGTCAATCCCCAGCCCCCGGCGCAGTTGCGCCAGCACATAGGGCCTGCCGCAGCGCGCGCGCGCTGTGTCCGCCTCCAAACGCGCCAGATCCACCCCCACATGCGGGGCAAGATCGATCTTGTTCACGACCAGAAGGTCAGATTTCGTCACCCCCGGCCCTCGTTTGCGCGGGATGTCCTGCCCCGCGGCGGTGTCGATCACGTAAAGTGTCAGGTCAGCAAGTTCCGGGCTGAACGTCGCCGCAAGGTTATCCCCCCCGGATTCGATCAAGATCAGGTCCAGATCGGGGAATCCCGCTCGCAACTCCGCCACCGCCGCCAGATTGATCGACGC
>CAZRNL010000562.1:0-2024 GCA_964601395.1 uncultured Silicimonas sp.
CGATCCGTGGCGCATCCCAGACGAAGAACCAGGTCGTCGCCTCCGAGATCTGCTGCCAACAGTAGACGAAGATCGCGGTGCCGGTCAGCCACATGGCCCAGTGCATCAGCGATTGTTTGGACGTGCGGCGGCGCCATACGGGTGTTCCGTTCTGCTCGATCACCGGCATTACTGCACCCTCGCGCGGACGATGCCCGAGATGTACTCAAGCGCCATGACGATCACGATGATCAGGAGCAGGATAGCCGCCGCCGTGTCGTATTCGTATCGCTCGAAGGCGGTGTTTAGCGTCCCCCCTATCCCGCCAGCGCCGACCAGCCCGAGAATGGCGCTTTCGCGGAAATTGATGTCCAGCCTATAAATGGACAATCCGACGAGACGCGGCATCACCTGGGGCTGGACGCCGTAGTTGATCCACTGCATCCACCGCGCACCGGATGCACGGATCGCCTCGGCCTGGGCCTTGTCCATGCTTTCGATGTCTTCGGCCAGAAGTTTCGAGAGGAATCCGATGGTAGCAAAGCTCAGCGTCAGGAACCCCGCCAGGGGTCCGAAACCGAAGATGGCGACCAGCAGGATCGCGACGATGATTTCCTGAAGCGCACGGCTGATCGCGACGATCCCCCGGCAGATCAGGTAGACCGGCAGCGGGGCGATATTGCGCGCGGCACCAAGCCCGATGGGAATCGAGATCAGGATGCCGACCACCGAGGCCGCCACGGTCATGATGATGCTTTCAAGAAGGCCTGCCCAGATATCCGACGAGCGAGAGACGAAGTCAGGACTGGTGAAGGCCAGGACGAACTGCGCGCCGCGGTCCAGCCCCTCGTAGACGCGCGACCAGTTGACGTCGATCGTCAGGTAGGCTGCCACGAGGTAGACGGCGAACCCGAGGATCAGACCCCAGCGCAGGAGCGGGTTCGGCACGAAGTGCGGGCGGCGCCATTTCCGGCCCAGAACGGTTTCCAGCTCCGAGCTCACAGCGCGGCCTCGACTTTGGCGATGTCCGGGTCGACATCTCCGGCGTCGTCGACTTTCCGGATTGTCGCCTCCCAGTCTTCCTCGCCGTAGATTGTCGTCAGAACATCGGGCGTCAAGCCTTCAGGCGGCCCGTCAAATTCCACTGCGCCGAGGCGAAGGCCAACGACGCGCTGCACGAACATCTGCGCAAGGGCGACGTCGTGAATGTTGATGATCGCCGCCAGGCCGCGTTCCGCGCAAAGTTCGCAGATCAGCCGCATGATCTGGCGGCTGGTCTTGGGATCGAGCGACGCCGTTGGTTCATCGACCAGCAACAGCTTGGGATTCTGGATCAGCGCGCGGCAGATGCCGACCCGTTGCCGCTGTCCACCGGACAATTCGTCGGCGCGCTTGTCGGCCATGTGCAACAGTCCGACGCGGTCCAGCAGCCGAAATGCCTCGTCGACATCGGATTGCGGGAATTTTCGAAGGAAGCTGCGCCAGAATCCGACATAGCCCAGCCGACCAGACAGGACGTTTTCCATCACCGTCAGTCGTTCGATCAGAGCGTACTCCTGAAAGATCATGCCCATCGCCCTGCGGGCCCGGCGCAGCGCGCCCGAGCCTATGTGCGTGAGTTCGACATCATCCAGCCAGACCTCGCCGCTTGTCGGCTCCACCAGCCGGTTGATGCAGCGGATCAAGGTCGATTTGCCGGCACCGGATGGCCCGATCAACGCCAGGACCTGTCCGGCGGGAACGTCCAGATCAATCGCCTTCAATGCCTGATCGCCCGTGCGATAGGTCTTCACGAGCTTTTTCAGTTTCAGCATGTCCTGCCCCGGATAAGAATGGCGGCGCCCGGTCGGGCGCCGCCTTTAAGAAATTGTTACTCGCAGGCGTAAGAGACGCCGGTGGCAGCGTCTATCTTGCGGATCACGTCCCAGAAATCCTTGTAGGTGATTGGCAGGAACTGTCCTTCGCCCGACTTCGAGAACTCTTCCTCAAGCGAGCTGCCTTCCCATTCGAAGCTGAAGAACGCCTCTTGGATCTTCTCCTGAAGA
>CAZRNL010000563.1:0-1726 GCA_964601395.1 uncultured Silicimonas sp.
AGTCGGTGGCGTCGATGATGCCGGTTTCCAGCGCGGTGAACACCTCGGTGAAGTCCATCACGATGGGCGATGCGCCCAGCTTTTCGAAAATCTTGGTTTCCATGCCCGGAGGCGAACGGAATTTCCAGTCCTTGAAGTCATCCGCATTGCGGATCGGCTTGGTCGAGGACATGGCTTCCTGGCCCACGACCCACCAGCCGACGAGGTGCATGTCGTACTGGTTGTAAAGTGCCTGGGCATCTTCGAGACCGCCGCCAAGCAGAAGCCACGAAAGCTGCTGATAGGGGGTGTCGTATCCGCCCATGATATCACCGACGAACTGGAAGGCCGGGTTCTTGCCGGTCTGGTAGGCGCCGCCGGTGAAGTCGCAGTCGAGAATACCGCTTGCGGCCGCGTCGAAGGTTTCCACCGACTTGACGACGGAAGACGAGTAGAACATCTCGACCTGGATTTCGCCGTTCGACATCGTCTGGATGTCGTCGATGAAGGCTGCGGCGTTCTTCCCCGAGAGTGATTCGGGCGCATAGTGAGTCTGCATGCGCAGCGTGGTGGTTTGAGCCATGGCCGTGGTGCCGGCGAGCATGGCGATGGTTCCAGCGGCCATTGCCGCGGATTTAAGGATCGTCATGGAAGTCCTCCCTTTAATTGTTCCCGCACCCTTGGAGGGCGTTCTTGCGGTCAGTGGCGTCACGGTAGCAACCCAGCCCGCCACTGCCAATCGGAAATTGAAAAAAGTGAAAATTTCAAAATTTTTGACATCTGTTGAAATTCCATGCTAGCGTTTTCCTAATCTGGAGGAGGTGGTCGTGCGAGTTGGGACGACCGACATATTCGAGGATCTGAAGCAGCGGCTGATGAATGCAGCCTTCGCTCCGGGGGACAAGCTGAAGCCTGCCATGCTTCAGGGAGCCTACGGGTGCTCGGCAAACACGATTCGAGAAGTGCTGATGCGGCTGGCCAATGTCGGGCTTGTCGATTTCGAATCGCAGCGAGGCTTCCGTGTGGCATCAGTGTCGCAGGCCGAGTTGAACGATGTCACGCGGTTCAGGATCCTGCTCGAACAGGATGGTGCCGTGCGATCGATGCGGCTGGGCGGGGTGAAATGGGAAGCGGAGTTGAACGCAGCGCATCATGCGCTGGTGCACATCCAGCACCGGATTTTTCGCGAGAAGGAACTCAAGGACCATCTGAATCTGTGGTCCGAGGCCGAGCGGTTTTTCCATGAAACCCTGATTTCGGCTTCGGGGTCAAAGATCCTTCGGGGCACCTACGCCAATGTCTACCTGCGGTTCCGGCAACTTATCCTGAACATCGAGCGCGACTTCCAGGACAGTTACTTCGAGACGATCACGCACGAACACGAATTGATTCTCGACGCGGCCCTTTCGCGCGACGAGGAAGCCTGCCGCGCGGCGATCCATGAGCACCTTCGACGCAACATCCGCGAGATCTGACCGGCTTCAGCGCCGAAGATCCTCGGAGATGTACGTCTCGACGATCTGCCGGAAGTTTTCCTCCGCCCTGAACCCAAGCTCCAACGCGCGTTCCGGCACGAAATCGCGCGGCCAGCCTTCGACGATCTTCATGATCCGCGCGTCCGGTTCCTCGCGAATCAGCGCCACGACGTTGTTGCCCGCTATATCGCGAAGCGCTGCGATCTGTTCCTCGACGGTGCAACTGACGCCCGGCATGTTGAGAGCGCGGCGGTGGCCGACGCGGTCGAGAT
>CAZRNL010000563.1:1736-2020 GCA_964601395.1 uncultured Silicimonas sp.
GACCTGCCGCGATGCAACATCGGCGGGTCGCCGACTGAGCATCGGGGCTTGATAGTCGCGTGATCAAGAGACGGGCTTGAGTTTGCCTGCGGGTGTCGGACATCTCGTGGCACGGGAAGAATGGCTTCCTGACCGTTCAGCGGCTCGCGGATGATGCCCGAGAAGAAGGACGAGGCGGCAAGGTTGGCCTTGCCTGGGCGAACGCAGATGGTGGGCAGGCGGATCGACACGCCGTCGAAGAAGCCCTTGCGGATATAGTCGGTCAGCATCAATTCACTGATCGC
>CAZRNL010000564.1:0-2009 GCA_964601395.1 uncultured Silicimonas sp.
GAAGCAACTTCACCACAGACTAGACAACACGATGATCTATGTGACGCACGATCAGGTCGAGGCGATGACCCTGGCCGACCGGATCGCGATCATGAAGGATGGTATCATCCAGCAGCTTGCATCGCCGGAGGAGATCTACAGCCGACCGGCAAATCTCTACGTGGCGGATTTCATCGGCTCGCCCGCCATGAACCTGATGAAGGGCAGGATCGAGGCGGGCAGCTTCCGGATCGGCGATCTGTCGATTCCTCTGAGCGACTACGCGTACACGCGCAAGTCCGAGGGTGATGCCTGGTTCGGCATACGTCCGGAACATGTGACTTTCGGAGATGCCGTAACGGCCGCCGACACCGCGCTGGATGTTAGGGCCGAAGTCGTCGATCCATTGGGATCTGACACATTGGTGATGACGCGTGTTGGCGGTGACCGTTTCTGGCTCAGGATCAGCGGCCAGTCGACAGTGCGCACCGGCGATATGCTGCGGATAGGGATTTCATCGTCCATGGCATCGTTGTTCGACGCAAAGGACGAAATGCGTCTCTGACCAAACTCCAGACCTTTCACAGCAATTTCATCCGTCTTCTGGCGGATGAAGAAGAGGACAAAGACCGTGACCAAGCTTTCCTATCAGTTGTACAGCTCCCGCAACTTTCCACCTGTCGCCAATACGCTGAAGATGGTGGCAGACCTTGGGTATTCGCAGGTCGAGGGCTACGGCGGCCTGTATGCCACGCTCGACGACATCGATGGTCTCAAGGGCGCAATGGACGCAAACGGTTTGACGATGCCCAGCGGGCACGTGGGCCTAGACATGATCGAGAACGATCCGGCGCGGGTGCTCAAGATCGCCGAGACGCTGGGCATCACTCATATCTTCGTGCCGCATCTTGTGGCGGATCAACGGCCGACAACAGACGCGGGCTGGCGGGACTTCGGCGCACGGCTTCAAAAGGCGGGACAACCGCTTCGCGATGCCGGTCTGGCTTTCGGCTGGCACAACCATGACTTCGAGTTCGCGACATCCGGCGCGCATCCGATGGACTTGATCCTGGAAGGCGGTCCGGAATTGAGCGTGGAGTTGGATGTTGCGTGGGTTGCACGTGGCGGTCAGGACCCGCTTGCGTGGATCGAGAAGCTGAGCGACCGGATCGTAGCTGCTCACGTCAAGGACATAGCAAACGCCGGTGAGAATGCCGACGAGGATGGTTGGGCGGATGTCGGTCATGGCACGCTGGACTGGAAAGCGCTCATGGCCGCGCTGAAGAACACGCCCTGCCAGATTTTCGTACTTGAGCATGACAATCCCAGCGATGATACGCGCTTCGCAAGCCGGTCGATCGCCTTTCTGAACTCGATCTGAGGAGCGCTGAGATGAAAAAGCTCGGTGTCGGCATCATTGGATGCGGCAACATCTCGACGGCATACCTGCGGCTTGCACCCATTTTCGGTGCGATCGAAGTTCGGGCTGTCGCCGACATGAACAAGGCCGCCGCAGATGCGAAAGCGCAGGAATTTGCCGTTCGGTCGGATACGGTCGAGGGACTACTTGCGTCCGACGATGTTGACGTTGTTGTCAACCTGACGATCCCTGCAGCGCATTTCGACGTCTCGGCACGGGTGCTGGAAGCAGGCAAGCATGTCTATTCGGAAAAGCCGTTCGTTCTCTCGCTCGAGCAAGGCGCGGAGCTGAAACGGCTGGCTGACCCTCGCGCACTGCGGATCGGGTCGGCACCTGACACGTTCATGGGCGGGACGCACCAGATGGCGCGCAAACTCGTCGATGATGGGACCGTTGGTCAGGTCACAAGCGGCACTGCATTCGTGATGAGCCACGGAATGGAGCACTGGCATCCGAACCCGGACTTCTTCTTTCTTCCCGGCGCAGGACCGGTTCTGGATATCGGGCCGTACTACGTGACCAATCTGGTTCAGCTCCTAGGACCGGTGACCCGGGTGGCCGCGCTGACGGCCACGCCCAGTACCACGCGCACGATCCTGTCAGAGCCGCG
>CAZRNL010000565.1:0-2004 GCA_964601395.1 uncultured Silicimonas sp.
CCGGACAACGCGACGCCGATCGCCAGCGCCTCACCGGGCTCGACCCGCCCGGAAGGAACCGGCCGTTTCGCTGTCCGCCGCATCACCGCGTCGATGTCGGCGTCGTACCACATGTTCAGCGCACCCGAAGCGCCTGCCCCGATGGCGATGAAAAGGATGGCGCAGAATGCCTCGAACGGATGCAGGGAAACAGGGGCAACCAGAAGACCGACCAAAGCGGTGAAGACCACGAGCGACATCACCCGTGGTTTCATGAGCGCGACATAGTCCCCGAATGTCGGTTCGTACTCGCGCGTTGCGTTGATCGAGACCTCGGTCATATGCGGTTATTGGTTGAGGGCGACAACGCGCGCTTCCGGCGCGATGTACTCACCAGCTTCCTTGGTTGCGGCAAGCCAGGCATCGTACTGATCCTGAGTTACAGCCTTGACGGTAATCGGCATGTAGGAGTGGCTCAGCCCGCACAGCTCCGAGCACTGTCCGAAGTAGACGCCCTCCTGGCCCTCGTCCACCTCGAACCAGAGCTCGGCCAGGCGGCCAGGAACCGCGTCCTGTTTCACGCCGAAGGCAGGAATCGTCCAGGAATGGATCACGTCGGCGCCGGTCACTTGCACGACGACAATCTTGCCGGTCGGGATGACCACCGAAGTGTCCGTTGCCAGAAGGAAATGCTCGTCCGAGTAGCCCAGCGCGGCAAGCTCTTCCGAGACGGCAGGCGTCATCCGGTTCTCGCCCGCCCCGATCATGAAGCCATCGAAGGCAATTCCTTCATCGGGGTACTCGTACCCCCAGTACCACTGATAGCCTGTCGCCTTCACGAAGACTTCTGCCTCCGGAATTTCCTGCTGCTTGAACAGGACCGGAAGCGAGAAGGCCCCGATGAATACAAGGATGACGATCGGAATGACCGTCCACGCCACCTCGATCGGTGTGTGATGGGTAAAATTCGCCGGCGTCGGGTTGGCGCGCCTGCTGAAGCGCACGATGCAGTATGCCAGCAGTGCCGTTACGAAAAGGGTAATGGCGGTGATGATGACCAGGATCATCCCGTCCAGCCAGTGAATGTCCCTTGCCAGTTCGGTCACTGCCGGCTGCCAGCCCATGAGGCCCTGCCTCGGCTCGCCGATGATCGGCAGGTCCTGTGCATGGGCGGCGGCGGTGCTGAATATGGCGGCCAGCGAAGCGGCAATGCCCTTGGAAATGGTCTGAAGACGCATGTGTCTTTGGTCCTGTTCGCAGTCACGTTCCCTGACCGGCGAATTTAGTCGCGCACCGGCCTGTTGTTCTCTGGCGGCTAGAAATCATATTAGGGGGATAGGAACAAGGCTTGGCGTTGCGGCATTCAGCCGCTCGCAGACAGAAACAAGGACGCCTGACATGGCCGACACCACCCCTTTCCGCCCCTTCGAGACGCATCTCGATCGCGAAGGCGCGCTTGCGTTGCTGCGCGATACCGTGGCGGGGGCCGACGACGGAGAGCTTTTTCTGGAGCGAAGGCGGTCGGAGGTCATGTCCTTCGACGATGGCAGGCTCAAGACCGCAAGCTATGACGCCTCCGAGGGCTTCGGCCTTCGAGCCGTCAGGGGTGAGACTGCCGGATATGCCCATTCGACCGAAATTTCGGAGCGCGCACTGCGCCGCGCCGCCGTGACTGCGCGCCTTGCGGTGGGAGCTGGCGGCGGGACTCTGGCCGACGCTCCGCAAGCGACGAACACAAGGCTTTATGGTGACTCCGACCCGATGGCGGACGCGGAATTTCCGGTGAAGGTCGAGACCCTCTCCGAGATCGATGCTTTCGCCCGCGCGCTCGATTCCCGCGTCGTCCAGGTCTCGGCCACGATTGCCGCGTCCTTGCAGGAGGTGGCGATTCTCAGGCCCGAGGGGCATGTCGTCACCGACACGCGCCCCATGACACGCCTGAACGTCTCGGTGATCGTCGAGGAAAACGGTCGACGCGAATCCGGTGGCTCCGGCGGCGGCGGCCGCCACGCGCTGACCGGGCTG
>CAZRNL010000566.1:0-2001 GCA_964601395.1 uncultured Silicimonas sp.
GCCCTCGACGATCAGGTGCCGGACTGTATCGGGAATGATGCGGGCGGCATTGCGCGAGACCTCGAGCGCACGGTCGAAGACAGGCACGGCAATCTCGGCCTCGGAATTGGCGCGCAGGCGGTCCAGCATGTGTCCGAAGCCCGCGACATCGAAGGTGAAGGGCGCGCCCTTGCGGGGGTGTTGACCGCGCGCCTCGAGCACCGAGTCGTCGTAGTGGTAGCCGTCCATCGGAAAGACGGCCGCGCTGCAAGGGTCTTGCGCGTTCAGGCGGTGGGCCAGCCTTTCGGCCAGCGTCGATTTGCCGGACCCCGGCGCACCGGCGATGGCGGTGATCGAGCGCTCTGTCTTGCCGCGTTCGGCTACGATGGCGGCAAGATCCTCAAGAGTGACGGCGGAGGAAGAAGTCATCGGCGACCCTGTTCTGTTCGCCTCCTTTCTGCCGCGTCCTGACTTTGCCCGCAACAGGCTCAAAAACAGGATATTTGCGGACTAATGTATGCAGAAAAGACGTTATTGGCCAAAAAACAATCTGTTTGACTGAGAATTGTATACAGATTATAGAATCGCTTCGACCCGGGCCAAGGCCGCCGGATCGTCAGGGAGGATACATGGCCGGTTCCAGAAGCCTGTCGAAATTCGACAAAGCGGTGATGGGTTTGCGCTCGCTCGTGATGAGCGGCGAGTTCGCGGCCAGTTCACGGCTGTCCGAAGTGGCGTTATCCGAACGGCTCGGAATCTCACGCACACCCTTGCGACAGGCTATGGATCACCTTGTCGGCGAAGGGCTGCTTGAGCGGATCGAAACCGGCGGTTGCCGTGTGGCGCGCTTCACCTTGGACGACATCGAGGATGCGATCGAGCTGCGCGGCGTGATCGAGGGAACGGCGGCGCGAAGGGCAGCCGAGCGCGGCGCAGATCCGGAACTGATGTGCGAGGCGCGCGAGGTTCTGGATCGGATCGACCTTGCACTGGCCCGCGAAGGCGGCATGGACTTCGACGCCTATGTTCAGTTGAACGCGCGGTTTCACAGTCTGCTCGCGGGACTGTCGGGCAGCCAGACAATCCAGCGCGAAGTGGCGCGGATCAGTCGTCTGCCGCTGGCCTCGCCATCTTCGTTTCTGCAAGAGCAGGAAATGATCCCCGATTTCAAGGCGTCACTGACCCAGGCGCAAGCGCAGCACCGCGCCATTCTCGATGCAATCGCACGGCGCGAGGGCGCCCGCGCCGAAGCGCTGGCGCGTGAACATGCGCGCCTTGCCCGCCGAAATCTTGAACATGTCTCACGGGAACGGACCGGGCTTGCACATCGTCTGCCCGGATTCGCCCTTGTGGCGACGGACTGACACCAGAGAGAAGGAAGACCTCAGATGCCCAGCCTTTCCGACGTGATGGCGAAACACAGGAACCCGGTCGAGATGCTTCGCAACTCGAAGATCGGGATGTATGTCTACCCGGTCGTGACACCGGAATTCCAGAACTGGCGCGACGAGCAGAAGGCATGGCGCGACACTGCCGTGCTGTTCGACCAGTCGCACCACATGGACGAGCTGATCGTCGAAGGCCCCCAGGCGGAAGAGTTTCTTGCCTACCACGGGATCAACAGCTTTTCGAATTTCGACCTGAACCGGGCCAAGCACTTCGTCCCAGTGACACCGAATGGCCACGTGATCGGCGACCACATCATCTTCCGCGAGCGTCAGGACAAGTTCATCCTTGTCGGCCGCGCGCCGACGTCGAACTGGCTGATGTTCTGCGCCGCATGGGGCAAGTGGAACGTGCGGATCAAGCACGACCCGCGTTCGACCAGCCGTCCCGAGGGCGAGAGGGTGCTGCGGACGCACTACCGCTTCCAGATCCAGGGTCCCGACGCACCGAAGATCTTCGAGAAGATGAACGGCGGTCCGATCCAGGAAATCAAATTCTTCCACGTCGACTGGATCAACATCGGCTCGAAGAAGGTGCAGGCGCTGCGCCACGGCATGTCCGGCGCGCCGGGTCTGG
>CAZRNL010000567.1:0-1624 GCA_964601395.1 uncultured Silicimonas sp.
GCCCTTGCGCATAGCCCTGGCGATCAAACCATGTTTTGAATGCTTCGAGAGGATCCGGCTGATTTGTCCCGGTCGGTTCATTATCCGGAGGACTTGTACCGGATTCTCCTTTCCTGAACACCCCGTAGCCCACAGCGGTCTTCGCACCGATGCCCAACCATTCGAAGCCGAGTTCGAGCAGGCGGTAGGCCGTTTCCAGGTCGTCGGCGTTTTTTGCACCAATCGGAAAGGAAAAAGTCGCGCCCTGATCCACGGTGAGAAAAAACACCGGTATCGGGTCTTCCGTTTCGCGCGGCGGGACGATGTCTGCGTCGGGCCGCTTGTTCATCAGACTTCGGTAATAGTCGGAGTGGTGGCAATTGATCACATCCACCACCAGCGTCGGCCAGCGCGAGGGGAATGAGTCGAAGAAAACGAGTTCGCCCCGATAGCCGGGTTCATTCCCCTTGATTTCCGCGGGACCAAACAGGCGCTCTACCTCGGTCAGACGCAATTCGTCCAGGTCTGCCGCTCGACGGCACAGCCCCTTCACCGCCGACCCTGTCAGATAGGGCACGCCGGTCAGGGTGTCGAAGGCGAAGCCATTCTCCGTCGGGTGGTCGGCGCCCAGGCCGGTGGCCATGCGCCAGACGAGTTGAAAGTCCTTTTGCTGGAACGACCGATCGCTTCGGGCTTTTTGCAGACGTTCCAGAGCACGCCGATTGCGCTCCCGATGTTCTCTCAACCCTTGATCGAGGCGGCTGCCAGTGGAACGGAAGGTTCCGACAAAGTCTCGCAATGGGTCGTGCAACTCGGCCCGCTTCGAATTCCCCGGCGAGCCTTCCCACACCGGCAGATAGCGATCCCAGATCAGCCCCGGGTTTGCCTCTTGCCGCCGGCGATCCAACACCCTGGCCACGGCATCCCCGCCGGGGGCATAGAAGAAACGCTCACTCATGGTTCACCCCCCGCTCTTATCCAGCGCGTCGGCGTAGATCTTGATCTGGTCCAGCAACTGAATCGCCTCCTGCTGCGCCCAGACGTATTCCAGGCGCGAGGCCTTCATGCACGCTTCCAGCAGGCGGCGCGAGTGACTCCAGGTCCCGGAGTTGCTACTCGCCTCGGACAAGGCCCGGTAGGGCGCATCCTCCAGCAGCCACCGGCCGGTCACCTCGCCCAGGCGCCGGACGTGTGGCTTGTCGTCGGCCATGAGCACCGCCAGCGTCTGCATCAGGCCTTGCGTGCGGATCTGTACCGGCAGGCCCTTGACGCGCTGGGTGGTCTCCTTGCTCTTGTCCTTCCAGCTTGCCACTTCCCCGTAGGCGTAGCGTGCCCGCGCGGCGCGCAGGTCATGCGTCTTCGCGTTCATGACTTCTGCTCTCCCATGGCGCGCTCCTCGGGCAGCACAGTACACAGACACAGGCCGTTGCCCACAGTCTCGTTGCCGCCGATCTGAATCACCGCAAAGGCGGCGCGCGCGGCTAGTAAATCCTTCAAATCTCTGTCGGGCTTGGCCTCGCCGTTCGACTTACCGCCGTTATCCCGGTGCCGTCGCTCGCCGATGAAGGCGACGAACAGGCAGTCGGAGGGCAGCCGTTCCTCGTACCAGAGATTGCCGCCGTCGTCGGTGGTTTTGTTTTCGCCG
>CAZRNL010000567.1:1634-1999 GCA_964601395.1 uncultured Silicimonas sp.
AGTTTGATGCGCGCCTGCACGGGGATGACGTACCCCATCAGGGCCTTGAAGTCCGTGTCGGGGATGACCACGAGGCTTTTCCGGAAGCGATCCCGTGTCGCTGTCTCCCCGGCCGGTATCAAACCGGCCAGATTCGTCGCCAAGGTTTCCACGGTGCTCGAATGCTTAAGCTCCGAGCCGGTGTACACCAAGTCCTCTAACACAAGGGCCGGGTCCTGGGCCAACGTGGCATCGGCCGCCCGTGCGCCGTCGCGGTCCTCCCCGGCCAGCTCGGGAAGCTCCAGCAGTTTCTCGCCTCCCACCGAGCGCAGGTCGCGCGCCAGCGCATCCAGGATCAGGGGGCAGGTCACATGCAGAAAACCCCG
>CAZRNL010000568.1:0-287 GCA_964601395.1 uncultured Silicimonas sp.
CTCGTGGGAGCCGGATCCGCAGCATCAGTGCCGACCGAGGGGGAGTTCCAGCGTCGCGGGGGACTCTCCCTGTTCGACGTGCATCCCAATCCGATGCGCGTCGGCGCGCGATTCAGGCTCTCACTCGATAGGGGCGGAGACGTGCAGGTCGGTCTCTTCGACGCCTCCGGGCGGCGAGTACGCAACGTCTACGAAGGGCCACTCGGCGCAGATGGACCCCACTCGTTCGACCTTTCCGCGGAGGGACTGGCAAGTGGGATGTACTTCCTCCGCGCCACCAGCGGACA
>CAZRNL010000568.1:297-1994 GCA_964601395.1 uncultured Silicimonas sp.
GATGACGTGACGCGACCGGTGCTCATCGTACGTTGACCCGGCGGGCGATGACGGGCTCGGCGGGCGAAGACTGCGCGGTCGGGCCAAGGAGGGTCGACCGGTCGACGGCGGCGCGGAGTAGGGAGCCTTCCATCTCGCGGGGCCTGCCGACGCGATCCTGCCGCTTGCCCCGCAAGGCGAGGCGGAAGCACATCGGCGCGGCCGCAGGACATTCTCGGTTCGGCGCTTCCTGATCCGGCCCAACAGTCCGATAATAGGCCCATGGAGACATTCGACCTGTCCCGGCTAGCGCAGCCCTTCCTGACGCTGCTGGACACCGGCAGAACCTATTTTGCCCAGCCATGGACCTTCTACCAGCTCGCCATCGTCGCCGCGTGCTATCTCTTCGGCTGGCTGATCTCGCGCCTGGTCGAACCCAGGCTCGAAAGCCGCGCCCGCACGATCAAGGGCAAGCCCGGATTGTTGCGGATCATCATCGCGGTGATGCGCAGAAGCCGCTGGATCATTTTTCTGTCTCTGCTGACTGTCGCCCGGCTGGTGACGCTTGAACTGACCTCGCCGTCCCGCACCTATCTGATGGGCCTGGCCCTGACGCTGGGATGGGCCTGGCTGACCATCTCCGTCTCGAGTCGGATCATCCGCAACAGGACCATCTCGAGGCTCCTGGCCCTGGCGGTTTTCGGCTACGTGGCGTTGGGGATCCTGGACCTTCGCCCCGAAGCGACAACCGTTCTCGATCACTTGGCCATTCAGATAGGCGACCTGCGCATATCGGCACTCTTCGCACTGCGAACGGTCATCGTAACGGCGGGCCTTCTCTGGATCGCGAATCTGCTGGGCACCTTCTTCGAAAGCCGCATCAACGTCGTCGAAGATCTTTCGCCGTCTTTCAAGGTTCTCGCGGGCAAGATGGTCAAGATCGGCCTCATGGCGATTGCCGCGATGATGGCCTTGTCGTCAACTGGCATCAATCTGACCGCGCTGACCCTGTTCTCGGGAGCAGTCGGCGTCGGACTTGGTTTCGGCCTGCAGAAAGTGGTGTCCAACTTCTTCTCCGGCGTCATCATCCTGATGGACCGCTCGATCAAGCCAGGCGACACGATCGAGCTTGGCGATACCTTCGGCTGGATTCGCGAACTACGCGCCCGCTTCGTCTCGGTGATCACTCGCGATGGCCGCGAGTACCTGATACCGAACGAGGATTTCATCACCCAGAAGGTGGTCAACTGGTCGTTCTCCGACATGCTCGTGCGTCTCGATGTCGATTTCGGCGTCTCCTACGACAGCGACCCGCACCAAGTCTCCAAACTCGCCATCGCCGCCGCCGGCACGGTCCACCGCGTCCTCCACACGCCCGGCCCGGTCTGCTGGATGACTGCCTTCGGGTCGTCTTCGCTGGATTTCAAGCTGCGGTTCTGGATCAGCGATCCCCAGGCAGGCCTGACCAATGTCCGGGGAACGGTGTTGCTCGCCATGTGGGACACGTTCGAGGAGAACGGCGTTCACATTCCCTTCCCGCATCGCGAGATCATCATGCGCAGCCCGGTGGAAGTGGTACGCCGCGATGCGCCCGACGCAGAAGACGGTGAGATTCCGAGGACGCGCCAGATCCAAAGGGATTCAGGCGAAGCGCCTTGACCCTTTCCGACCCGGGGATCGATCGGCTTCTGCAGCACTCTTATCGACCCGACGTTGTC
>CAZRNL010000569.1:0-1990 GCA_964601395.1 uncultured Silicimonas sp.
ATTGCCATCTGGATAAGGCAAAGCTGCGAATAATAGGTCCGCTCGCGCAGGAACTCGGTGTCGACAGTGACGTAGGGCGCATTGGCGGCGCGTTCGCAGAAAGCCTGCAGCCCGTCGGTTGTTGTAATGGTGATCATGAGTGCCGTGTTACGGTTCTTTTTGAAGTTCGGCCTTGATAGGCCAAGCGGCGTCCTTCGGCAAGAGAACCGGAGTCCTGTCTCCAGACGCGAAACGGCGCAGGACTTCCGGGTAAAGCAAGTGCTCCTGCCGCAGAACTCGCGCCGACAAGGTATCGGCGGAATCGCCTTGCAGGATCGGCACCCGCGCCTGCCCAAGGATCGGACCGTCATCCAGATCGGCGGTCACCTCGTGCACGGTACATCCCGCTTCGGCATCACCCGCGTCGATGGCGCGCTGATGGGTGTGCAAACCCCGGTATTTTGGCAGAAGTGACGGATGGATGTTCAGCATCCGTCCTGACCACCGGCTGGTGAACGCTTCGGTCAGGATCCGCATGAACCCCGCGAGACAGACGATATCGGGCCCGACCTTCTCCAGTTCGGCCTGAAGTGCGATCTCGAAGGCCTGACGATCACCCCTGAAGGGCCGGTGATCAACAACCGCCGTGGGAATGCCCATCTCTTTCGCCCGCGCGAGTCCACCAGCTTCGGGATTGTTCGATAAGACCAGAACCGGGCGCCCGGGGTGATCTCCGGTCATCGAACGGGCCAGCGTCACCATGTTCGAGCCTCCGCCCGAAATCAGGATCGCGACGCGCTTCACGCCAGCTTGCCGATGTATTCCATGCCCGGACGGTCTGTGACGTGGCCGAGGCGGAATACGCTTTCGCCCTCACCTTTGAGAAGGTCCGCTATATGCCCGGCCCGCGCGGGTTTGACCACCACCACCATTCCGATCCCGGCGTTGAAGGTCTTGAGCATTTCGGCTTCGGCCAGTCCGCCCGCCCCGGCAAGCCACTTGAACACGGGCGGCAGCCTCCACGACGTCAGGTCGATCCGCGCGCCGCAATTCTCCGGCAGGATACGTGGCAGGTTCTCGGTCAGACCGCCGCCAGTGATGTGGGCCAGTCCTGCAACCCCGCCCGCACGTATCGCGGCGAGAAGCTGACGAACATAAAGTCTTGTCGGTGCCAGAAGCGCTTCGCCAAGCGGTGCGTCCACAAAAGGCGCCTTCGTCTCCCAGGCAAGGCCCTCCTGTTCGACGACCCGGCGCACCAGCGAGAACCCGTTGGAGTGCAATCCATTCGACGCCAGTCCCAGAAGCACGTCGCCGGTCTCAACCCCTCTGGGCAGGACCTGCCCTCGCTCCATCGCCCCCACCGCAAATCCTGCAAGGTCGAAGTCCGCTCCATGGTACATTCCCGGCATCTCGGCCGTTTCGCCACCGATCAGAGCGCAGCCAGCGCCCTCGCAACCCTTGGCGATACCCTCGATCACCGCCGCCGCATGATCGACGTCCAGCTTTCCCGTGGCGAAGTAGTCGAGAAAGAACAGCGGTTCCGCGCCCTGGCAAACCAAATCGTTGACGCACATGGCCACAAGGTCGATCCCCACGCTCGACAGGATACCGGTCTCTATCGCGATCTTCAGCTTGGTGCCGACCCCGTCCGTCGCAGCCACAAGGATGGGGTCCTTGTAGCCGGCAGCCTTCAGATCGAAGAGAGCTCCAAAGCCGCCCAGCCCCGACATGGTGCCTGCCCGTTGGGTTTGGCGCGCCGCCGGCTTGATCCGCTCGACCAATGCATTCCCGGCGTCTATGTCGACGCCGGCCTCGGCATAGGTAAGACTGTTCTTATTCATCCCTGCAGCACCCTTTTTCCACTCGTCGTCGCGATAGCGGATCGTACACTTTGAGTCCACGGGCGGCGAGACGTCTCTTGACCGATTAGCCGCGTCTGCTATGCCCACGCTTGGTCGGGCCTGTAGCTCAATTGGTTAGAGCAGAGCGCTCATAACGCTTTGGTTGGGGG
>CAZRNL010000570.1:0-1989 GCA_964601395.1 uncultured Silicimonas sp.
CTCTGCCGATGCGGTTTTCGCTTTTTGCAGGAATGGGATGGCGCCGGGAGCCGGGCCGTGAGTGCCCAGGTCGGCCGGAGCACGGGAATGGCTCGGCCTCATGACGAAAGGATCAGAGACATGATGAAGAGCGTGCAGCGGGCCCTCGCAGTCCTGACGCTGGCGATTGCCGTTCCTAGCATCGCCAATGCCGAACTCTCCGATATCGACATCCTCGCGGCCGCTGATGCCAAGCGCGGCGACGTGCATGGGGCCGTCTGGAACCTTGCGGTCGTTGACGAAGCCGGTGACAAGAGCACTCTGGATGTCCAGGCTCGCAACCAGAACTTCATTGCAGCCTACACGTCGCCCCCCGAGCAGAAAGGACAAAAGATCCTGGAGCGTGTCCAGAACATGTGGTTCATCTCGCCGGGAGCGTCGCGACCGGTGCCCATCTCGCCGCGCCAGAAACTGCTTGGCGCCGCGTCCTATGGCGACATTGCCGCGCAGCGCTGGTCCACTGACTACCGGACCGTGGGGCGCCACTCGTCGATGGACGACGGCCGTGTCGTCTACCAGATGGATTTGGTCGCGACGTCGGACTTTGCGACCTATGATGCGATCACGCTGTTCATCGACAAGGAGACCCTGACCGCCGTGCGGTCCGTGATGAAGGGTGCCGACGGCAGAGTGATCAAGACGGCGAACTACACCTACAATAACAAGGTCTCGAGCCGGCACGAACACCTATCTAGCTTCATTTCCGAGATGGTCATCGAACAGGACGGCAAGAAGACGACGCTCACATACACGGACGTGAAGTTCACGTTGCTGTCGCCAGAGATGTTCCAGCTTGTCAACGTGATGTCCCAGTAGGGGGGTCGGTTCCGCTCAGTCCGACGCAGCATCGTCACGAAACGGCGGTTTTCGTGCCATCGGTCCGGTTTCCCAGAGCACTCCGCGAAGGTCGACGTCGAAACCGCTTTCATCAGCATGCGTATCGCAGAGGCTTGAACCCGACCGGGCGCCCGATCTCGCCGGCCAATGCGACGGCAGTGCACGCGTTGACCGCAACAGGATAGCAGCCGGCGATGGGCAGCGCGCGAATTTTCGTTTCCGGAGTGGCGGGATTTCTTGGTAGTCACCTAGCGGAAACCCTGCGCGACAGCGGCCACACGGTGGTCGGTTGCGACAGTCTTATCACTGGCGAACGATCCAACGTCCCGGACGGCGTCGAATTCCACGAACTCGATCTGAACGACCATGAGCGACTGCGCCCGTTGCTGCGCGGTTGCGAGGTCGTCTACCACACGGCGGCGCTGGCCTACGAAGGGCTCAGCGTGTTCAGCCCCTGGGTGGTGACCTCGAACGTTTACGGCGCCACCGTGTCCCTGCTCAGCGCGTCCATCGCCGCCAGCGTCCGGCGCTTCGTTTTCTGCTCGTCCATGGCCCGCTACGGCGACAATCCGGCGCCGTTCATCGAGGAGATGCCGGTCCGGCCCGTCGACCCCTACGGCATCGCCAAGGTCGCCGCCGAGTCCACCATCGCCACCCTGTGCCGGACCCACGGTGTCGAGCACGTGATCGCCGTCCCCCACAACATCATCGGTCCGCGCCAGAAGTACGACGACCCCTATCGCAACGTCGTTGCCATCATGATGAACCTTATGCTGCAAGGCCGCCATCCCATCATCTACGGCGACGGTGAGCAGCGGCGGTGCTTTTCGTACATCGGCGACGTGAAACCGCTGTTCGAGCCCCTGGGATTCCAGGAGGGCCTGGACGGCGAGATCTTCAACGTCGGCCCCGACGAGGAGTTCGTTACCATCAACGAGATGGTTCGGACGCTGGCCAACCTGATGCGTTTCAACGTCAATCCCGTCCACCGCGAGGCCCGGCCCCTGGAGGTCAAGGACGCGAACTGCGTCAGCGACAAGGCGCGGCATCGGCTTGGCTACGCCACCCGTTACGACCTGCGCACGGGGCTCATCCACATGCTCGAATGGATGC
>CAZRNL010000571.1:0-687 GCA_964601395.1 uncultured Silicimonas sp.
TGCCGGTGGCAGACGGCGCAGAGGCCGGGGTGGACATGACGCATGAGGCAAACCTGTGGCCGGTGATTTCGAAGTAGCGACCCGAGGGGCGGACGGCGATTTCGCTCGGGCGTGCGAGTTGGGCGACCTGGGCGATGGCCTCATCCACGCTGAGCGGCGCGGGCAGACCCGTCGCGCGCTGGCGCCACCACTCGGCCGCCTTCTGGCGCGCATAGCCCCGATGCTCGATGCAGACCCATTCGCTGTAGGTGGTCAGACCCGAGCTGTAGGTGACCTTGAGCGAGGGCAGCCCGCCGCGCTTGTCGTGCCGGGTGTAGGAAACGCCATGAACCGGCAGCCATTGCGGCCCCTTGGGTGAGAGGATCGGAAGTGTGGCTGCCGTCGGCGCGATCTTGACCTCTCGCTCCGGGAAGACATGCCCGCAATCCGGGCATTCGGTTGCCGAGAGCGCGATGATGCTTTCGCACATGGGGCAGACCTTGGTTGGCGCATCCCCTGCCCCGCACTCACCAGGCCGTTTGGGCCGCACGAGATCGATCGGCCCGTGGCGGCGGACATTGCCGGCAAAGTCGAGGACCAGACAGTTCTCCTTGCCTGACGCAAGGCGCGTGCCCCTGCCGATCATCTGCACATAGAGCCCGGCGGACTTGGTGGGGCGCAGGAGCGCGATCAGATCGACGCCCGGCG
>CAZRNL010000571.1:697-1977 GCA_964601395.1 uncultured Silicimonas sp.
TAGAGGCCAGCGCGCGGATTTCGCCACGCTTGAATGCTGCGATGATCGCGTCCCGCTCCTCCTTCGGCGTGTCCCCGAAGATGGTGCGGCAGATGATCCCCTGCCGACCAAATTCCTCGGCCACATGGCGGGCGTGGTCGACGCCCGAACAGAAGGCGAGCCAGGATTTGCGCTTGCGCCCGTGCTCGATGATCTCGGTGACCGCTGCGCGGGTGATGGCTTCCTGGTCGACCGCTGCAGCCAGATCGCGCTGGATAAAGTCGCCAGCGCGGGTGCCGACCTTGGAGACATCGAGCCGGGTGGCAGGCTGTTTCGAGACCAGGGGGCTGAGATAGCCCTGATCGATCAGATCGCGCACCGGCGCTTCATAGGCGATGTCGGTGAAGAGCGCCGACTTGCCCTCGTGCAGCATGCCGCTGTCGAGGCGGAACGGCGTGGCCGTGAGACCGATCACCTTGAGCGCCGGATTGATCTGCGCCAGCCCGTCGAGGAAGCGCCGATACATCGTGCTCGAGTTGCCCGGGATCAGGTGGGCCTCGTCGATCAGCACCAGATCGGTATGGCCGATTTCCTGAGCGCGGCGGTGGATGGACTGGATTCCTGCAAAGAGGATGCGGGCCCCGACCTCGCGCTTGCCGAGGCCCGCCGAATAAATACCTGCCGGCGCTTCGGGCCAGAGCCCGATCATTTCGGCATGGTTCTGTGCGATCAGTTCCCGGACATGGGTGACGATCAGGATGCGTTGATCGGGCCAGGCCTTCAGCACGCCTTCGATGAAGGCGGCGGCTACGAGAGATTTTCCAGCCGCTGTTGGCAGAACCACCAGCGGATTGCCGGTGCTGTTCTGGAAATAGCCGTAAATCGCGGTGATCGCGGCCTGTTGATAGGGGCGCAGGGTCAGCATTCATCGTCCTCCCGATGCTCAGCGTCAGTCCAGATGGTGTTGTCGGTCATGCGGTAGGTGACGAAATCTTCTCCAGCATCGATGACCTCTCCAGGAACGAGGTCCGGGATGTAGAGATGCTGGAAACACGCGAAGCGTTGATCTGCGGGGCTTTCCATCCGATCGTGTCGGGCGCAGTGCCAGCCGCCCTCAACCGGGGTGGCATGCAGACAGGACCGGCAGTGATGGGCAGGGAAACGTCCCCCATGACAGACGGCATGGTGATCGCAGAACCGGCATTCGAACCAGGCAGGGTCCTCGCTGATCCGCGCTGGGGGATGCTGGGCGAAGATGATGCGGCCGGCCCTCTCGAGCAGGCGTTCTGCCATCGCGCCGT
>CAZRNL010000572.1:0-1975 GCA_964601395.1 uncultured Silicimonas sp.
CACCTTCTTGTTGAAGCCGACATCGGATTTGGCGACCGAGATCTGGTAATTGGCGAAGAGCACCACGTCGGAGTGTTCCTGCAGCAGCGCCGAGGCGCGGGTCTGCAGCTTGATCACATACCGGTCGTAGGGCTCGTGCTCGGGGCTGTCGAAACGCTTGATGTCGGTATGGGCAATCTGGATGATCACCATGCCCTTGCGGTCCCGCAGCGCGTTCAGCTTGTCGAGATATTCCCGCCAGACAGTAACCGCCTCGGCATAGCCCTTGCCAAAGCCGGGGGTTTCGATCGACTGCCAGCCGTTGCGTTTGCAAGCCTCGGCCCAGATCAGCGGCTCGAGCCAGTCCACACTGTCGATGACGACGGTGCCATAGTCGTGATCCTCGTCCAGCAAGGCGTCGAGCGATTCCGCCACCTCGCCGTAGCTTGTCGCCAACGGAAAATGCGGAACCTGCAGCTTGCCAAGGCCGTCCTCTGTCATGATGAAAACCGGCCGGTCGGCATCGGCCGCGAAGGTGGACTTCCCGACCCCGGCCACGCCGTGGATCAGGATGCGCGGGGGCGTCAGCGCCGAGGTTGTGCGCAGGGAAGCGAGAGAAATGGCCATCAGCGGTCTCCTCTGTCGTGGTTGAAGTCGGGATTGGATTGCAGCGGGGCTCGGGGGCCCGTGGTCACCGCGATAAAAAGCGCATCAAGCCGATCGGCTTCCGCAAGGCATTCGATCCCCTTGCGCCGCATGAAGCGCCTAGCGTCATCGAGCAGGTCGGGCTCTGCGATGAGGCCCGGGATCGCGACATATTCCTCGGCGCTTTCGACGAAGTAGGACTTCGAGCGCAAATCCTTCACAAGCGGAGCGAAGGCCGCGCATACGTCCGCGAAATCGGCCTGGCCCACAGCATCGTCCTGCGTGCGCAGGATGCGCTTCACCTCGGTGATGATGCCGGTCCGCAGCATCCGCAGCGCACCTTCCTTCCGCGCCTGGCCGCAGGTCAGCGGGAAAGCATCCTCCATCATGTCATCGGCGATTTTCGGGGCGTTGTTGCCAAGCTGAGAGGCAACCTCCCAGACCCGTTCGGCAAAACCCGCCGATTGGCTATCGAGCATCGAACCACTCCTTGATTGTCGTGAAAGCTGCAGACCCTTCAGCGATGGCCTTGGCATCGAGGTCGTGAAACGGGGCGTCCTGCGCTTCCCGCATGCCCTGCCGCGCAAGGGCGAGGTTCTCGTCCGAGGCCCACTCGGCAAAGGCACGGAACGTGCCGGTGACATGCTGCCAGGCCGCTTGTGCAGGTGTTGGCGGGACATAGAGAGGATTGCGCCGGCTGGCGGACCGCTGCGGGCGGAGCCCACGCATGGCGGCATCGACCACCATCTTGCGCAATGCCGCGCGTGTGGGTTCCTCGCCGCGTTCCAGGCGATCATCGAGCGCGCGACGAACGACGCCTGGGGCAGCGGCTTCGGCATCGCGCAGCTGCCGCGCTTCATGGATCTGGTCGCGGCGCAGGCCGAGGTCAGCGGCGGTGGCAGGTGCGTTGTCATCTCCTACGCAGGTCCGCGAGCGCCCCATGACCTCGCCCCGCGCCTGGGCCGCATCATATTCGTCGGCCAGTCTACGCTTTGCCGCGGCTTCAATTTCGAGCGCATCCGCCTGTGCGCGGTGCGCTGCGGCGACCAGGTCGTCGTGCGCGGCCTTGGCGCGGCTCAGACGTGCGGCGCGCTTGGCGATGTCATAGGCCAGCCCGGCAACCTCGCGCGCCTCGAGCACTTCTGCGGCGGTCTTTGCGCCGGCCAGCATGCTCGCGGCGCGGTCGATCAGGCTGGGCAGGTCGGGCGACGGAGCCGATACCGGTTCGGGCAGGCTCATTGATCGCCCCCCTGTGGGACGATCTCGATCTTCAGCGTGCCGGGACGGACGGTGCGCGCGGGCTCGAATTCGGCGCGGATGTTGTTCGGCCAGGCGGCGTATTTGCGCTCGG
>CAZRNL010000573.1:0-1970 GCA_964601395.1 uncultured Silicimonas sp.
TCTATGATGATTTTGGCGATCCATTTCTAAATTCAACAGATCGTTGGGAAAGAGTAGCATGGGCTGGAATTGGCGGCGGAGTATCGGCTGTGTCGGTCACGGTGATCTACCCTTGGCTGGGTCTGGGACCCGGTCTGAACACATAATGCATTTTTTATATGTTTGGTCGAGAGGGTTCAATCTGACAAAATGACACGGGCCGGCAGCGGAGCCGGCCCGAGGATCTGCGGGGGCCGGTCAGTTACAGTCCGCCGCCGAGTGTGTGGACATATACCGACACCTTGCGGATATCGGCGTCGGTCAGGCGATTGTTGAGCGAGAACGACGGCATGATCCCGTAGCGCGAATAGGTGATCGTGCTGTTGAGGCTGGCCTCGTCACCACCATAGAGCCAGATGCCGTTGGTCAGGTTCGGTGCGCCGAGATCGGTCAGCCCCTTGCCGTCTTCGCCGTGGCACGCCGAGCAGTTGTCGAGAAAGGCTTCCGAGGCCGAGGCGGCCATCGTCGCGTCATGGTCCGCTCCCGAAAGCGACAGGACGTACTGCACGAGGTTGTTGATTTCTTCCTCCTCCAGAATGTCGCCGAAGGCGGGCATCTGGCTGAACCGGGTGTCGGGGTCGGCCTCGTAGCGAATGCCGTGGAGGATGGTCTGATAGATCTCATCCAGCGAACCGCCCCACAGCCAATCATCGTCCAGAAGGTTGGGGTAACCACCCAGCGCGCCCTGACCACCCGCACCGTGACATTGCGAACAATGGTTGCGGAAAACCGCTCCGCCACCCGCCATCGCAAAGCGCTCAAGTTCGTCGTTGTCGGCGATCTGATCGAGGCTGACCTCCATGATCTGATCAGTCATCGGCGCGTTGGCCTCCCGGACCGCCTGCAGTTCGGTCTCGACATTGACCCGCGAGGAATACCCCAAGAGGCCAGGTGTCGCGCCGTTCACCAGCGGCCAGGCCGGCATCAGGATCGAGTAGATCACCGCCCAGACGATGCAGGCATAGAAGGTCCAGAGCCACCAGCGGGGCATCGGTGTGTCGAGTTCCTTGATGCCGTCCCATTCATGGCCGGTGGTCTCCGTATTCGTCGCCTGGTCGACTTCGCGCTTATCGGCCATTTTCGTCATCCTTGGGCTTGTCTTCGTTGCGAAATATCATGTTGGCGGTGTCGTCGTGCACTTTTCTCGACCCTGGACGGAAAACCCAAAACACGACGCCGAGAAAGGCGAGGAACATGAGCAACATGCCCCAGCTGTCCGCAAAGCCTCGCAGAGACGTATAGGTTTCCATCTCGGTATCGCCTCAGCGATTCGTTTCGGGAGTGAAGGTCGAGAAATCAACAAGTGTACCAAGCATCTGCAGGTAGCCGATGACTGCGTCGAGCTCCGTTATCTCCTGCCGGTTTCCATCGAAGTATCTGGCCTGAGCATTGGGGTAGCGCTCGAGCAGTCCGTCGACGTCCCCGTTGTCGGGATCGGCCTGCGCCCGGAAGTCTGCTTGGGCCACTTCGAGCATCTCGTCGGTGTAGGGGACCCCGACCATGCGATGGGTTTTCATCATCTGGCCGATATATGTCGCGTCGATCGTATTCCGTGCGAGCCAAGGATAGGCCGGCATGATCGAAACGGGCACCAGATCGCGAGGGTTCTCGAAGTGCGCGCGGTGCCATTCGTCCGAATAGCGTCCTCCGACCCGCGCGAGGTCGGGCCCCGTGCGTTTCGATCCCCACTGGAACGGATGATCGTATTTCGATTCCGCGGCCAGCGAAAAATGCCCGTATCGATCAACCTCGTCACGAAGGGCACGGATCATCTGGCTGTGACAGACGTAGCAGCCCTCGCGGATGTATATATTCCGTCCGGCAAGTTCGAGCGGGCTGTAGGGACGCACGCCTTCGACGTCTTCGATGGTGTTGTCGAGATAAAACAAGGGCGCGATCTGGACGATGCCGCCGATGGTGACGACAAGAAA
>CAZRNL010000574.1:0-1966 GCA_964601395.1 uncultured Silicimonas sp.
CAGCGCTGGGGCCGATGAAGGTGATCCCGTTGGCGACACAGGCGTCCACGAAGGCCGGGTTCTCGGACAGAAGCCCGTAGCCCGGATGGATGGCGTCTGCTCCGCATTCCCGAGCCACGCGGATCATTTCGTCGATCGAGAGGTAGGCGGCAACGGGTCCAAGGTTCTCGCCGATCCGGTAGGCTTCATCCGCCTTGAAACGGTGCAGGGAGAATTTGTCCTCTTCGGCGTAGACCGCGACCGTCCGTTTGCCCAACTCGTTGGCCGCGCGCATCACACGGATGGCTATCTCGCCCCGATTGGCAATCAGGATCTTCTTGAACTCGGCCATACGCTAACCCCCATTGTGCAGTTGCAGCATTGGTAGACGCGCACGGGGCATCGGGCAAGGAACTTGTGGTTGTCCGCCAGCCAGGCCTCAGTTCCGGATAACCTTGTCACGCAGGTCAGCAAGGGTGCGGGCCCCCATATTGCCCATAGCCAATGTCATGTCGTCGCGAAGGATATGGAGAAGATGCGGCGGGCCTTTCTCGCCCAAGGCTCCGACCGAATAATGAAACGCGCGTCCCAGCATCACGAAGTCGGCCCCGAGCGCCAGGGCGCGCAGGATGTCGAGACCGCCGGTCACGCCGCTGTCGTAGACGATCGGCGCATCAGGCAGCGCCTCGCGGATCGCGGGCAAGGCCAGGATCGACGCGGGGCCGCCGTCGAACTGACGTCCGGTGTGGTTCGAGATCCAGATGCCGTCCACGCCTTGTCCGACGAGACGGCGCGCATCCTCGACCTTCTGCACGCCCTTGACCAGGAAAGGGCCCTCCCAGATCTTGCGGATCTCGTCGATGTCGGACCAGCCGGGTTGGCCGCGAATGATGTGGCCTGCGTGAGCTACCGAGTTGTATGCGTTTGATTTACTTGCGTAGTCTTCGCAGAATTTCAGGCTGGGAATGCCTTCCTGAAGCGTACCGATGGTCCATTCGGGGTGGGTGATCATCGACCATATCATCTGCGCATTGACCTTAGGCGGAATGGTCAGGTTGGCGCGCCTCTGGCGCTCGCGACGGCTGTCGACGGGGACATCCACGGTCAGGATCAGGGTGTGGAACCCGGCTTCTTTCGCCCGCCGAAGCATGTCGGCGCGTATGCCCTTGTCATTTGGCATGTAAAGCTGGAACCAGCCCTGATCGCCGATGGTGGGCGCCAGCGTTTCGGGGACGACCGTGGCTACGGTGGACATCGAATAGGGAATGCCCGCAGTCGCGCAAGCCTTCGAGATGATCTTCTCTGCGCGCGGCCACATGATGCCCGACATGCCTACAGGCGCGCAACCGAACGGCAGCGGATACTTGCGCCCGAGGAACTCGGTCGAGAGATCCGGTGTGAACGGTCCTTCAAGGATCGACGGCATGAAGTGGATATCGTTCAGCGCCGACATGTTCCTGCGGTGCTGATCCTCGACGCCTGTGGCGCTGTCGAGATACTCGAAGACGAAATGCGGCACACGGCGGCGCGCGCGGGCGCGAAGGTCCGATACGGCGGGGGATCTGGTGTCGAGGGTCATGAATGTGTTTTTGACCCAAACTCCGGACACTTGAAAGCGTCTCTTGCGGTCGGTGGCAAGTTCGATTTCCGGAGTGAAGGACAGGAGCGAGGCAGTTGGGGAACAGACCGCGAACAGATCTTTAACTCCCAACCCGTTCGCGCTACCTTGTCTGCATGAGCAGTTTCTCCGACGACGACGATTTTCCCGACCGCGTGCCTCTGTCGCAGCAGGCGATGAGGGCGCGGCCTGTGGCTTATCTGGACGAATTGAACCCGCCCCAGCGGGAAGCCGCAGTGACGCTCGGCGGTCCGGTGCTGATGCTGGCGGGGGCAGGTACCGGCAAGACCAAGGCGCTGACGACGCGGATTGCGCATCTGCTGGCGACCGGAACGGCACGGCCGAACGAGATCCTGGCCGTGACCTTCA
>CAZRNL010000575.1:0-1952 GCA_964601395.1 uncultured Silicimonas sp.
GCCACCCATCGCGGCTACGACAGCGATCATCCCCGCGTCGTCGGTGATGTCGGCAAGGCTGGCGTGGCCATAGACAGTGTCGAGGACATGAAAATCCTCTTCGACGGTATACCGCTGGACAAGGTCAGCGTTTCGATGACGATGAACGGCGCAGTCATTCCGATCCTCGCCAGTTTCATCGTCGCGGGCGAGGAGCAGGGCCACGATATGGCGCTTCTCTCCGGAACCATCCAGAATGACATTCTGAAAGAGTTTATGGTTCGGAACACCTATGTTTATCCGCCCGAGCCCTCGATGCGGATCGTGGCCGATATAATCGAGTACACCTCCGACCACATGCCGAAGTTCAACTCGATCAGCATCAGTGGCTATCACATGCAAGAGGCCGGGGCGAACCTCGTGCAGGAGCTGGCCTATACGCTGGCCGATGGACGGGAGTACGTCCGTACCGCGATCGAGCGTGGCATGGATGTGGACAAGTTCGCAGGCCGCCTGTCATTCTTCTTTGCCATTGGCATGAATTTCTTCATGGAAGTCGCCAAGCTGCGGGCCGCCCGATTGCTCTGGTCGCGCATCATGGATGAATTCGGCGCCAGCGAACGCTCGAAGATGCTGCGCACCCATTGCCAGACCAGCGGCGTTTCGCTGCAGGAGCAGGACCCCTACAACAACGTCATCCGGACGGCCTACGAGGCCATGAGCGCAGTGCTTGGAGGAACCCAGTCGCTGCACACGAACGCTTTGGACGAGGCAATCGCGCTGCCGACCGAGTTCTCTGCGCGGATTGCACGAAACACCCAACTCATTCTTCAGGAAGAGACCGGGATCACAAATGTCGTCGATCCGTTGGCCGGGTCCTATTACGTCGAGGCCCTGACTGCCGAACTGGCCGGAAAGGCCTGGGAGTTGATCGAGGAAGTCGAGGAGATGGGGGGCATGACCAAAGCTGTTGCCTCCGGCATGCCGAAACTACGTATCGAAGAAAGCGCCGCACGGCGCCAGGCGATGATCGATCGAGGCGAAGAGGTGATCGTTGGCGTCAACAAGTACCGCAAGGACAAGGAAGACCCGATCGACATAATGGATGTCGACAACGTTGCGGTTCGTGAGGCGCAAGTGGCCCGGATCACGGCAACCCGCGCTGGCCGCGATCAGGTCGCCTGCGATGCGGCACTCGGCGAAGTCGAACGCATCGCGCGGGAAGGCGGCAATCTTCTTGCGTCTGCAATAGAAGCCGCGCGCGCTCGCGCCACGGTAGGAGAAATCAGCATGGCAATGGAAAAGGTGTTCGGACGCCACAGAGCCGAGGTGAAGACCCTCGCTGGCGTCTATGGCGCGGCCTACGAAGGAGATGAGGGTTTTGCTGCGATCCAGAGTGACGTGGAAGCCTTCGCCAAGGAAGAGGGCCGCCGTCCCCGGATGCTTGTCGTCAAGATGGGCCAGGACGGACACGACCGTGGTGCAAAGGTCATCGCCACGGCCTTCGCGGACATCGGCTTCGATGTGGATGTCGGACCGCTTTTCCAGACGCCGGAAGAGGCCGCGCAGGACGCTATCGACAACGATGTCCACATCGTCGGCATCTCGTCGCAGGCAGCTGGGCACAAAACGCTTGCACCGAAACTGATCGCGGCGCTTTCGGAAAAGGGCGCCGACGACATCATCGTGATCTGCGGCGGTGTGATTCCGCAGCAGGATTACGACTTCCTGAAGGATGCAGGCGTGAAGGCGATATTCGGCCCGGGCACCAATATTCCCGAAGCGGCAGCCGCGATCCTGAAGCTCATCCGCGACAAACGAGCGTGACCAAGCGTGGTAAAATCCTTGTCGGAATGGCGCTAGGGGTAGTCTGGTCGGTCTTGCTGGTCTGGCTACCTGGACGCGGCGTGCAGCCTTTCATCCCCATCAACCTTGCCCTGATCTACGCGCTTGTGCCGGGAGGAGGCGTGATG
>CAZRNL010000576.1:0-747 GCA_964601395.1 uncultured Silicimonas sp.
CCAGGGTCAGGCTGATCGGATGGGCATTGCCCGGCAGACCACCGCGTCCCGGCAGCGTCACATCGATGCGGTCACTGGCCAGGGCCTGCTGCAGCTGCGCTTCGTCCAGCGCTATACGGCGCGCTTCGATGGCGCTGGCCAGGCGTTCCTTGGCGGTGTTGATGGCCTGGCCCGCCGCCGGGCGCTCGGCCGCGGGCAGGGTGCCCAGGCTTTTGAGCAGGTCGGTCAGGCGCCCTTTCTTGCCGAGGAAGCGCACCCGCACATCGTCGAGCGCCGCCAGATCGGATGCCCCCTCGAGCGCGGTTTCCGCTTCGCTGACGAGACTCTCGGGGTCACTCATGAGATTTGCGATCGGGCAGCTGCAAAAAGACGCAGGGGAAAGGCCTTGGCCTTTCCCCTGCAACGATCAGACCGACGCCAGTGGCGTCAGACGAGAGCGGCTTTCGAGCGCTCGGCCAGTGCGCCGAACGCGGCACTATCGTGCACGGCGAGATCGGCGAGAACCTTGCGATCGACCTCGATACCGGCGCGCAGCAGTCCGTTCATGAATCGTGAATAGCTCATGCCGCACGCACGCGCCGCGGCATTGATACGCACAATCCACAGCGCGCGGAACTGGCGCTTGCGCTGCTTGCGGTCGCGGTAGGCATACTGGCCAGCCTTGATGACGGCCTGCTTGGCGACGCGAAAGACGTTCTTGCGGCGCCCGCTGTAACCCTTGGCGAGGTCGATAATCTTCTTGTGGCG
>CAZRNL010000576.1:757-1950 GCA_964601395.1 uncultured Silicimonas sp.
TGGCGGGCGTGGGCTTGCACACCGCGTTTTACTCGTGCCATTGCTTTACGTTCCTACAACAATACTCTTGGCAATACTCTCGTTTTCAGAGCCCAGGCAGCATTTGACGGACGGCCGCTTCGTCAGCGTGCGCGACCAGCGTGCCGTGGCGCAGCTGGCGTTTGCGCTTGGGGCTCTTCTTGGTCAGGATATGGTTCTTGAATGACTGCCGTCGTTTGAACCGTCCCGAGCCGGTTTTCGCGAAACGCTTGGCGGCGCCGCGATTGGTCTTGACCTTGGGCATGCACTATCTCCCGATAGATTCTTAAATTCGCTTCGGCGCGATCACCATGACCATCTGCCGACCTTCGAGCTTCGGGAACTGCTCCACCAGACCAAGCTGCTCGAGATCGCTCTCGATACGTCGCAACATCTGGGCGCCGAGTTCCTGATGCGCCATCTCACGCCCGCGAAAGCGTAACGTCACCTTGACCTTGTCCCCCTGTTCGAGGAACCGCTTCAGATTGCGCAGCTTGATCAGATAATCGCCTTCGTCCGTGCCTGGACGGAATTTGATTTCCTTGACCTGGATCTGCTTCTGTTTGCGCTTGGCTGCATGGCGTTTCTTGTTCGCGTCGAACAAGAACTTGCCGAAGTCCATGATGCGGCACACTGGCGGTTCCGCCGTCGGTACGATCTCCACGAGATCGAGCCCTGCGGCTTCGGTCGCGCGGCGCGCATCCTCGATTGAAACGATGCCGAGATTTTCGCCTTCAGCTCCGATCAGCCGGACCTGCGCGATGTTGATCTCGCCGTTCACGCGGTTCTTCTTGTCAGCGGCTATGCCTCATCCCTCCACAGTAATGTCGGCGCGACGCGCCACTTCCGCACCGAGGCGCTCGGCGAAGTCGGCTGGCGACATCACACCGAGATCTTCTCCGTTGCGTGTACGTACGGCCACGCTACGGTTTTCCATCTCGCGTTCACCGACGACGATGAGGTAGGGGACCCGCTGTAACGTGTGCTCCCGGATCTTAAGCCCGATCTTCTCGTTTCTCAAGTCCGAATCGACCCGGAATCCTTGATTTTTCAGGGTTTCCGCAAGTTCGGCGGCATATTCGGCATGCTTTTCGGTAATGCTGAGTGCAATTGCCTGTACTGGCGCGAGCCAGACCGGGAAGCGGCCGGCATGCTGTTCGATGAGAATTCCGATG
>CAZRNL010000577.1:0-1949 GCA_964601395.1 uncultured Silicimonas sp.
GGTGACGGTGTCCTCGCCCGCATCGAAGACCTCCCCCGGCACGAGATCGGGGATGAAAAGATGCCGGTGACAGGCCGCGCGCTGTTCAGGCGGCGCGAGCATCCGGTCGTGACGGACGCAATGCCACCCGCCGTCCACGGCGGTGGAATGCAGGCACGACCGACAGGTCACGGCCGCCCCGCCACCATCGTGGCAGACGGCATGGTGATCGCAGAACCGGCATTCGAACCAGGCCGGGTCCTCGCTGATCCGCGCCGGGGGGTGCTGGGCGAAGATGACCCGACCGGCTTTCTCGAGCAGGCGTTCTGCCATCGCGCCGTCGGCCTCGATGCGCTCGATATGCAGAGCATCGGTGTCCTTGCAGACGGCGACATAGAAGGCGCGCGTGATGCCCGTCAGGTGCATGTAGATCTGCATCTGCGCGGCATGCTGGGGCTTGGACAGCACCACCCCTTTGGCAGTCAGATCCGCAAAGCTCTTGGCGGAGTGCGTCTTGAACTCCAGCACATGCCAGGTTTTCGGCGCTTCCAGGAGGCCAATGGCGACCCCGTCGAGCGAGCCTCCGAAGTGGCCGCCATGGGCCTCGACGCGGAACTGACGGCCAGTATCGGGATCGACTTCGAGCACAGTAGCGCCGGTGGCGCGCAGGTTGCGGACCAGTCGGTCCTCTTCCAACTGTCCGGTCTCGAAGAGGCGCAGCAGGCGGCCGGAATGATGGGACGGCGTGACCCAGCGGAAATCATACCAGAGCGCCCGGGCGCAGGATTTGCCGATGATCGACGCGCCAAGGTGATCGCGGAAGCCATCTCCCTGGCGGGCTTCATAATCGGCATGGATCGCCGTCAGCGTTGGCGTCGGTGCGGGAGGAAGATCGGCCATCACACGCCCTCCCGCCCGCTGCGGGCCTGCGCCTCGGCAAGGATGCCGTTCCAGGTCTCCGGGTCGTGGCGCTCGCGCAGGAGGCCGATGAGGGCGTCCTTGAGTTGCTCGCGGCGGCGGCGGCCGGTGCCTTTCGCGATCAGTTCCGCCCGCTCGCGGGTCAGATGCCGAAGCGCCGTCTTTGCCCGGTGGAACCAGTCCGGGTCGATGGGCTTTTGGCCCCGCTGACGCGCCAGATCGGCAGTCGCAATCTGGGTCCGGATCTTGGCAATGGCATCGTCGAGTTCGATCAGCCGGCGCTGGTCGTCAGGCAAGCCGGAGCTGATCACGGCCACGGGGGCCGCGTTGATCGGGTCAGTCATGAGAGTTTCCTCAGATTGGGGTAAGCGCTGCCCCGTCCGTCAGGGGTGCGGAGCAGCGCGGCAGATCAGCCCTTCTTGTTCCAGGGAGCGGAGGCCATCTTGACGGGCGAAGCGGCCTGCGTTGTGGGCGGTGCCGCGAGGGCTGCAGCAGGCTTGGCGGCGCGCACCGCGGCTCCCCCACGTTCAGGCGGCAGATAGGCGATGGCGTTGCTCTCGCCGTAGCCGTTCTTCGGCGGCTTGATCTTCACCTGGATCGTCATCGGGATCAGGTGCAACTCCTCGCTGTCGCTGACATGCATCTTCCCCGTCGCGTGGCAGATCGCCGACAGCGTGCGCTGTGCGATTTCCACCGTGGTCGGGTTCGGGTTCACAAGGTTCAGCTGGTCGAAGATCTTCCGGCCCTTATGCGAGCCATCCAGAATATCGAGCATGAGCCAGAGGAACCGGCCCATGCCGTTCTTCGTGACGCGCATCTCGCTTTCGACGATCTGGGCCAGATACTTGCCGGGAGGCAGCAGCTCGTAGGGCGTGGTAGGTTCAACGCTCGTGGCGTCAAAGGACGTGTCGAAACGTGCCATGGTCGTGTCCTTTCAGGTCTGGATCATTCGGATTGGGGCATGGCTGCGAGGAACTCCGACCACGAGAGCGGCAGGGTGTCCGGCAGGCCGTAACGGTTCTTGGCGAGGAAGGCGGGGCGCTCTTCGGTGT
>CAZRNL010000578.1:0-1947 GCA_964601395.1 uncultured Silicimonas sp.
GCACTTCGATCAGGCTGCCCATGACCGCCATCAGGGTCATCGCGAAGAAGGTCGCCGCGACCGCGCCGCCGCCGCGCACCGCCCAGAAGCCGGTCAGAACAAGGGCGCCGAACAGCACAAGCGACTGGATCAGCACGCCCAGAATTCCGATCTCGACCGCGTTGGAAAGGTACATGTTGTGAAAGTGAAATCCGCTCTCTGCCTCGATGCCGAACATGAACCAGAGCGCCTCGGCCTCGGCGTTCCCCTTGAGCCAGAAGGCCTGATAGCCGACGCCCAGCAGCGGACGCTCGGCGATAAGATCCCGCGCGATGCGCCAAAGCTCGGTCCGGCCGGTCAGCGTCAGATCCTTGCCGGTCTGATCGAGCACATATTCGGACACCGTGTCGATGTTGGCGTGCAACGCCAGCGCGCCCAGCACGGTGGCAAGTCCGATGAAGGCAAACGCCGTCAAGGCGCGGATCGTACCCATGCGCCCGGCCTGCATGACCAGAAGCATGGTCAACAGCGTCGGGATCAGGAAGACGATTGCGCCGACCGACTTGGCGAGCACCACAAACACGATCCCGAGCAGGGTTCCAACGATCCCGGCGGCTCTTGCAGGCCCGCCGGCTCCGCGCAGCAAGGCGACGCCGAAGGCAAGCACCGCAAAGGTTGCCGCAGACCCCGCAAATGCATTCTTGCTGCCATAGATGCCGACCCAGGCCCCGATGTCCGAACGGACCTGCCCGAACAGCGCGCTGGCCAGCATGGCCAGGCCAAGGAGACAGAAAAGGGCGATGCAGAAACTTCGTGCGGAAAGACGCGTGCAGATCGCCATGGCAATGGCCACGGTGGCGGCAAGCTGAAGCCCGAAACGGAAACTCAGCGCGGGATCGCGGGACCAGGTGAAGCTGAGGATGCAGAAAAGCGGCAGTACGATCAGAACCGGATTCCGCAAGGCCAGAGCAAGGGTCTGGCCGGACCGCAGCGCCAGAAGCGCCACCCCGGCCGCGAGGATCAACAGCGCGCCGGGCTTGCCGACGGCGGGAACGAAGACGATCCCGGCCAGGGCCAGGACGGCAAGAACCGCCTCGAGTTCGATCCGAAGCGTACCGATCCGGCCAAGCTCCATTGCCGCGCGGTATCGTCCCGCCATCTCGGTCATGTGACCCGTCCGCAGTTGCGCACGACCAATGGCCGCCGCGGGGCGGCGTGGACTGTGCGAAGGATCGCTGCAATGCAGGAAACGAACGTCAATTTGCCCCGGACCTTGAACCTAGACTGGTTGGAAGACTCGAACCCGAATGTGCCGGAAACAAGGCATGACAGGCACTTGGAACATTGTCGGCGGAACTCTGCCGATCTGTTGGTCCTGACCGGGAAGTCGCTTTCTGCAGTGCAGCTTTCGGGTAAGACTTGCCGAGGGTCGGGGCGCTGGATCGGGAACGGATCTGAGCATGCCTGACCTGTGCGAACGTCCCACGTCTGCGAAGTCGAACCCCACGGTGTCCGTGGTGATGGCCAACTTCAACGGAGGCGCATTTCTGACGGAGGCCGTGACCTCGGTATTGTCCCAAAGCCTGGACGATCTGGAACTCATCGTCTCGGACGACGCCTCATCCGACAACAGCCTCGACGTCCTGCGCCGGTTCATCGCGGTCGACCCGCGGCTGCGGCTGGTCACATCCGACCGGACGACGGGAGCCGGGGCCGCGCGGAACCGTGCCCTCGACATCGCGCGTGGCGCCTGGGTCGCCGTGGTGGATTCAGACGACCTGATCCACCCCCGCCGGCTGGAGCGGCTTGTCGCCTGCGCCGTCTCGCGCGGGGCGGACATCATCGCTGACGACCAAATCTACTTTTCGTCCGACACCAGGGCGGATCCGCAGAGGCTTTTCCAGCAAGCGCAATTCGCCGAACCTCTGGTGGTCGATGCGGAGGGATTGCTGGCCGACGACTTCGCAG
>CAZRNL010000579.1:0-1934 GCA_964601395.1 uncultured Silicimonas sp.
CGCATCAACATCATCGATACGCCGGGGCACGTGGACTTCACCATCGAGGTGGAGCGTTCCATGCGCGTGCTCGACGGTGCTTGCCTGGTGTATTGCGCAGTGGGTGGCGTTCAGCCGCAGTCCGAAACGGTCTGGCGTCAGGCCAACAAATACGGCGTGCCGCGGCTCGCATTCGTCAACAAGATGGACCGTCAGGGCGCCGACTTCTTCAAGGTGTACAACCAGATGCGGCAGCGTCTGAAGGCCAATCCCGTTCCGATCCAGATCCCCATCGGGGCGGAAGAGCGCTTTCAGGGCGTAGTCGATTTGCTTCGAATGAAGGCAATCCACTGGGACGAATCTTCCCAGGGTATGAAGTTCGAGCTCCGCGACGTTCCAGCCGATCTCGTCGACGAGGCGAACGAATGGCGCGAGAAGATGGTCGAGGCCGCGGCCGAGGCCAGCGAAGAGTTGATGAACAAGTATCTTGAGGACGGTACGTTGAGCGAGGCCGAACTCAAGAAAGCCTTGCGCCAGCGCACCATCGGCGGTGAGATCGTGCCGATGTTGTGCGGTTCGGCCTTCAAGAACAAGGGCGTGCAGGCGATGCTTGACGCGGTGATCGATTATCTTCCTGCGCCCATCGATATTCCGCCGGTGTCAGGTGAGAACGATCGCGGTGAGATGGCCAGTCGCCGTCCGGCCGATGACCAACCTTTCTCTGCACTGGCCTTCAAGATCATGACCGATCCGTTCGTCGGCCAGTTGATCTTCTTCCGCGTGTACTCTGGCGTGGTCAATTCCGGCGACACCGTGTTCAACCCGGTGAAGGGCAAGAAGGAGCGCCTCGGCCGGATCCTGCAGATGCATGCCAATCAGCGGGAAGAAATCAAGGAAGTGCGCGCGGGCGACATCGCTGCGGCAGTCGGTTTGCGCGAGGCGACCACTGGCGACACGCTCTGCGATCCGGACAAGCCGATCATCCTGGAGCGCATGGAGTTCCCCGAGCCGGTGATCAGCCAGGCGGTGGAGCCCAAGACCAAGGCCGATCAGGAGAAAATGGGCATTGCGCTCGGTCGCCTGGCGCAGGAAGATCCGTCGTTTCGCGTGCATACCGACGAGGAGTCGGGCCAGACGATCATCTCTGGCATGGGCGAGTTGCACCTCGAGATTCTCGTGGACCGGATGAAGCGCGAGTTCAACGTCGAGGCCAACGTCGGCAAGCCGCAGGTCGCATATCGCGAAGCGGTGAAGAAAGCGGTGGAGATCGAAGGCAAGTTCATCAAGCAGACTGGCGGCAAGGGTCAGTACGGTCATGTTTGGTTGAAGGTTGAGCCGAACGAAGCCGGCAAGGGCTACGAGTTCGTCGATGCGATCAAGGGCGGTACCGTGCCCCGCGAGTACATTCCTGCCGTGGGCAAGGGTGTGCTCGATGCGACCAAAGCAGGCGTCTTGGCGGGCTACCCCGTCGTCGACGTCAAGGTCACCCTGTTCGACGGCTCTTACCACGAAGTCGATTCGTCCGAGAACGCGTTCAAGATGGCCGGTTCCATGGCATTCAAGGAAGGGATGCGCAAGGCCAGTCCTGTCCTGCTGGAGCCTATGATGGCGGTGGAGGTCGAGACGCCCGAGGACTTCATGGGCAACGTCGTTGGCGACCTGTCCTCCCGCCGCGGCATGATTCAGGGCATGGACGATCAGGTCGGTGGGATCAAGGTCGTGAAGGCGGAGGTTCCACTCGCCGAGATGTTCGGCTATTCGACGACCCTGCGCTCGCTGACTCAGGGACGCGCCACATACACCATGGAATTCAAGCAGTACGCCGAAGCGCCCAAGAATGTGGCGGAAGCGATCATCAACAAGAAATAGCACGACAACCACTGTCAGTCTGGTATTGAGGGATTTCGATCATGGCTAAGGGAAAATTCGAGCGGACCAAGCCGCACGTGAACGTA